>JALVEA010000046.1 GCA_027008665.1 Thiotrichaceae bacterium
GGTAAAATTTACCGTGTTGATTCACCTCAGGAGGTTGCAGAGTTATCCATCCAAAATCCTGAGAAATTAGCATTTGTCACCCAAACCACGCTTTCAGTAGATGATAGCATTGTGGTGATTGATGCATTAACCAAGCGCTTTCCACATATCATCGGACCTAAAAAGAATGATATTTGCTATGCGACACAAAACCGTCAAGACGCATTGAAAAATCTCTCTAAAGATTGCGATATTGTCTTAGTGGTAGGCTCACCTAATAGCTCTAATTCAAACCGTTTACGAGAAATCGCTGAAAAAAGAAATATTCCCGCTTATCTTATTGATGGAGCAGAAGATATTGATCCAAAATGGTTAGAAGGAAAATCACGTATAGGGTTAACCGCAGGTGCATCCGCTCCAGAAATATTGGTTGAACGTGTCACCCAACGCTTAAAAGAATTAGGCATGACCATTACCACCGATGACCGTGGAATTACCGAAAATGTAACCTTTGTATTACCAAAAGAGCTACGTAATATGCGTTCTCATACGAAAAACTAATACATAATGGATTATTTGTTTTTCACCATTTCACTATATTACTCCGTTGCAAGGTTTGCAGTTTGCAAAGGAGTGAGGCTTTCTAATTTATCCACTACGCCTTGCCATAAACCTTGATAGGGCGATGTTTTGAGATAGGTATCAAAATCAGACCCTGCCTCTTTCGCTTCTGCTTCAATAATAGATTTTATATGTTGATAATCAGTCCATGCCTCATTATAGGCAAGGCGTTTATCTATTACGGCTTGATCCTTTTTTTGTTTTTCTTGTTTCTTTTTAGGTGATTCTTTATCGCTATCAGTGAGGAACAATAAACCTTTTTTTAAACGCTCTACTAAGGTAATAAAGTAGGCCAGTGGATTGCGTATAGTGCTTTTTAGCAAGCGTTGTGCAAAATAATTTAATAAATCCTGCGCCTGTTTGGGGTCGCTAATTTTTTTTAATAACTGCTCTAATTGACGCTTTAGCTTTTCAGATAAAGAAGCAGGATATTCAAACACGACTACTTCTTTTGTCTCTGGTTTGTCTTGCTTGTCTTTTTGTACCTCTGTTTTTTCTTCCTCTCTAATTTCAAGCACATCCTTTTCGATTGTCTGTTGGTTGTTGTTTGTAGATGTAATAATGTTATTTGTATTGTTATCTGTGTCACCTAATGTTGGGATCTGTTTTTCATCAGCATGTTTTCTAGGCAATGATAAATTCAACCCTGCATCAATAGGATTTTTCTCATCAAGAAGCAGTAAAATACGCGGGTCATTATTGTTGATACCAAAATAAGCGGTTCCCCAATGGGATAAATCAAAATTGATCGACATCCAAAAACCGTATTTTCCACAACGGGTAATAATCACATTTTTTTCATATAAGGAACGTACCGCAGTATTGGCATGGTCATTACGAATACCTGTCAACTGCTCTAATCTTGCGCCATTCATATCATCTTCAAATTTATCATAGCCAAGGGTTTGATTATGAATCGCTAGCAAAATACGTTGTTCGTAGCTTGTAAGGGTTGTTTTAGCCATTTGAGTAAACAAAGCATTATCAATGACCTGTAGTTCTTCAGGGTGTAAATTAATTCTATTTTCAGGTAAAAGGGAGGGGTTTAAACAATTTTCGGGCGAAATAGCACCCGTATTCGCGTATGATTGTGTAAGCATAATTAATCTCTTCTAAAGATTGTTTGTGAAGTGCTGCTGTTTTGTTTGTGTCAAATCAGTAGCGCGATTTTTATAAAAATCAACCATCTTGGCTGACTTTCTGTGTTATATGCTATTAGAGTCCGCCTTTTTTTTAAAAAAAGCAATAAAAAAATCAAGAGTGAGAAAAATCTAATCTAAACACCAAAAAGCATCACTTCCATTTTTGCTTAAACCAATACTCAGAAATATCGCTTAGCTCTTCTATTTTAAATGGTTTAACCAGAAAATCATTCATTCCTGATTGAATATAACGTGGTTTTTTATTGATCATTGTATCCGCTGTTAAAGCGATAATGGGTAGTTGTTGATAGTTAGGATTCGCACGAATTTGTTGCGTAGTTTCATAACCATCCATTTCTGGCATATTGATATCCATAAAAACAAAATCAAAACAATGTTGTTCAATTTGCCGTATTGCTTCTTTGCCGTTGTCTGCGGTGATAACAGTAGCCCCTAGTTTTTGCAAGGAATTTTCACCAATAAACAGGTTAATTTCATCATCATCAACTAATAAAACAGATGCTCCTTCTAAAGCATTGGCTTGATTGCTAAGAGACTCTATTTTATCTTGTGGATGTTCTGATTGATTGTTTGTTATTCTTTTATTGACGGGATAAACCAAGGTAAAGAAAAAACAACTCCCTTTACCTAATGTGCTTTGTACTTCTAATTTGCCACCCATTTTTTCTATTAAATGATGACTAATAGAGAGTCCTAGCCCAGAACCAGTAAATTTTC
Organism: Thiotrichaceae bacterium; assembly: GCA_027008665.1. Lineage (GTDB taxonomy): Bacteria > Pseudomonadota > Gammaproteobacteria > Thiotrichales > Thiotrichaceae > JAGLBW01. The sequence continues at coordinate 2,481 of JALVEA010000046.1, forward strand.
GCGCACTCCCCTCATCCACTTGGTAAAATGGATTAAATAACTGTGTTTGCTGTTGTTTATCAATCCCAATGCCTGTATCAATAATTTTAAATAATAACACCACATGATATTGAGAATTTGATTTGAGAGGTTCAATTCTCAGTTCAATCGTTCCGCTTTGTGTGTATTTAATCGCATTTCCTAATAAATTAACCAAGACTTGGCTCAAACGGGTTACATCTCCCTTTAGCTCATCAGTAACGGGAGATACAAGGTTTATACTTAGTTTTAAGCCCTTATTCGTAGCAGGAATATGGAATAATTCCTGCATTTCTAGTAATAAATGATTAAGCTGAAAATTAACAGGTTTTAGTTTTAAATAATTGCCTTCAATTTGAGAAAAATCAAGAATATCATCAATCGTATTAAGCATATGGCTAGAAGCGGTTTCTAATGTTTTTACATAGCGATTTTGTTCATTTGTTAAAAAGGTTTGTTTCAGCAATTCTCCCGCTCCAACCACTGCATGCATCGGGGTACGTAATTCATGACTCATGGTGCTAAGAAATTTATCTTTCGCTTTGTTTTTTGCATCTAATCGCTCGGCACGTATGCGTAATTTACGGATAAATTCTGCCTGTGAAAGAGACAATAATAGTGCAGCAATTAGTATTCCAATATGCGCTAGATAGATGATGTTGTTTGAATATTGAATCAGATTAATTTGTGCTAACTGAGAAGGAAAAACGGTTAGAATAAAAACAATAGCGGCCCAATAAATACCACGAGTCGGTTGATGACCTGCCCATGCTGTTTTGCTTATCCAGAGTATAAAAATGGGGAGAAGGATGGCTGCAATAAGATAAACCCAATATTGATCCATAGAAATAAGCGCAGTAAGGGGAATCATCATTAAATGTACCCATATCACTATTTGCAAAAATCTATCCAATAGAACATTACTATTTTCATTAATATAACGCCAATACTGCAAAGCGGCTGCCATTCCAATTAGCTCAGGAGCAGAGAAAAAATAATTACTTTCTTTGTTTAAAAAAGAGAAGACAGAAAATAGATTGCTATCTCTATATAAAATAATTAGTAATGCTATGATCAGAACAACCAGTGTAAGATAACTAGGTTCTCTCAAACTAAAATATAAAAATAAATTGTAAAGAGAAAGAATAATGAGTCCCGCAAGAATAAACAGATAAAACATATTACTGAACTGACTAATTTTAACTAACTCTAACGGCTTAACTAATCTTATAGGCAAGAGTAAAACTCTTTTAGAGGAGCTAACACGCAGATAAATTCTAAACTTTTTTTGATGCCTTGAATTTAGCTGAAAAAGAGGGGTTCGATAGTTTTTAATCTGTGGAAATGGTGAGGCGATAAAGGCTGTTGGGGAAGATTTTGAAGTTGTAAATAATTCTAGCTTACCAATAAGCGTATGCTCAAACAATAAATACCATTGCTGCTTAGACGCTATAGTGATATCAAAATACATCCAATAAACGGACTTGCTACGATTAAAACTCTCTCTAGCCGTTGTATTTTTTACAAACTGCTGCGCATATTCTGGGGATATTATTTGCTCTATCGTTAGTTTTCTATCGGGATCTTCTAAGATATATAAATAGGGATTAACCTTAATATTTTTTGCGTCATCATCTAAGACTAATCCCACAGGCTCTGCTTGCAATAGCGGAGACACTAATAAAAGGAGAAGGAATAACAAGGGGTTAAGATGAGAGATAGGACTACCTTTTTATAAAACCGAAAGACATAAGGGTAATTGCCTATAATAGTGAGCATAATCAAGAATACAAGCACTATATTTTATGAGAGCAGGTTAAGATTAAAGCTTATTTGGCATACTTGCCCTTGTTAAGAGCGTACTTATTTCATAGCCACCTAAAAGAAATGCTAGAATATCGCGCCATCCCTCTTTTGAAGAAATATTTATGAAACCACCTGAATTACTTGCCCCTGCTGGCACATTAAAAATGATGCGTTATGCCTTTGCTTATGGTGCTGATGCTGTTTATGCGGGGCAACCACGCTATAGTTTGCGCGCACGTAATAATGAGTTTATGAATGATAATCTGATGATTGGTATTCAAGAAGCGCATGATTTAGGTAAAAAATTATTTGTTGCTGTGAATACCATGCCACATAACAGCAAAGTCAAAACATTTATTGAAGATCTTAGCCCTGTGATCGAAATGAAGCCTGATGCTTTGATTATGGCAGATCCTGGTTTGATTATGATGGTAAAGGAAAAATTTCCAGATATCCCATTACATCTATCAGTACAGGCGAATACGGTGAACTATGCAACGGTTAAATTCTGGCAAAATTATGGTATAGAGCGGGTTATTCTATCGCGTGAATTATCCTTAGATGAGGTTGAAGAAATTCGCCAGCAATGCCCAGATATTGAGCTGGAAGTGTTTGTTCATGGTGCATTATGTATTGCTTACTCAGGGCGTTGTTTATTATCGGGGTATTTCAATCACCGTGATCCGAATCAAGGCACCTGTACTAATTCTTGTCGTTGGGAATATTCGACCAAGCCTGCTATAGAAACAGAAGAAGGCATTGTTAGCCCTGCAACAGAAATGGTATTACCTGCAAATGCATTAAATAACGCAGGTTGTGGAGATCAAGAAAGACATCCCTTAGCTGATCAGGTTTACTTTTTAG
>JALVEA010000047.1 GCA_027008665.1 Thiotrichaceae bacterium
CGAACCCACGGAATGAAAGAAGGTCCCAATGCTTATTTAATTCGCGCCAACAAAGACAACCGCATGTCAAAATTGTACTATAATTTCCTTGAAGGTTGGCGTAAGGCGGGTGGCAAATTATTTGTTGCTTTTTCTGCTCCACGTTCTTATAACTGGATTGGAAGCTGGGGAATTAAAGAACATATTAACCAAGATGCTTCAAAGGCACCTAAATACCGTGGTTTAATGTATTTTCAAACCAAAAATCGTTGCTGGTGGCATGGTTGTACACGCATGGGAGGCATTAGCCGTATGAGTAAACCGACTTATAATCCGGGTGCAAGTGTGATGGCAAAGCGTTTTAAAGCACGCGTACCAGAGAATAAAATTAAAACAGCCACAACAACAATCTTGGCAGCTAATGCACAACGCCATAGACAAAAAATACTTTATACTCGCAAAGTAGCCCAAAGAAAACAACAACAAGCATTACGACTTCAGAAGGCAAAACAAAAAAGACAAGATGATCTGTTTTTGCAAAAAGTGGCAATGCAATTACATATAGAAGAACAAGAACAGGCAAGGAAACGTCAACGGAATCGAAATCCTTTGTTTGCTTTTTAATAAAAATAGGAACAATGATGTTTAATATTGCAAAGGCAATCTGCTTATTATTGTGTCTCTCTGTTATTACAGTTCATGCAGAGACAACACTCACCCGAGGAGATCCAAGAATAATAGGTGGAGAAATCGCTGATTTTGGTGATTGGCCTTCAACCGCAGCGCTATTTGTAACAAAAAAAGGTCATGAGGAAGGTACTTATAGCTGCGGCGGGGCTTTGATTGCCCCACAATGGGTACTTACTGCCGCACACTGCGTAAAAGGCGAGCAAGCTACTAATATGTTTGTTCGGCTAGGCACGACTGACTTAAGTGATAACCAAGCAGGAGAAAGAATAAAGGTTAAAAAAATTATTAGCTATCCTCAATATAATGAGGCCACCTTTGATAATGATTTAGCCTTAATCGAACTTAAAAATGTTAGCAAAATAAAAACAATACCTTTATTTATCGGAGATATTGAAGAAGGAACGCCAGCTGCTGTTGTCGGTTGGGGAACACGAAATGTAAACCCTTTCACAGGAGAGGGATTCAACCCTTCTTTGCAACTGTATGAATTACAGTTACCTATTGTTGGTCAAGCACAGTGCAAATTAATTATGGAAGATATTCGTAATATGGGTCCGGTCACAAATAATATGATTTGTGCAGGAACAGGTTTAGGCGGTGAAGACACTTGTCAGGGGGATAGTGGCGGCCCCTTAATGGCGATGCAAAACGATGAAATCCGTTTAGTGGGTGTTATTAGTTGGGGATTTGGTTGCGCTAAACCAAATACTTATGGCGTTTATACACGTTTAAACAAATTTTCTAAATGGATTAAATCTAGTATGGAAGCTAAACCAAGTAATGATAGTGAAGACAGTGAGGGCGGTGCAATATTTTGGATGCTATTCCCTTTCTTTGCACTACTGTTAGCGTATAAAGCAAGAAGGATTGACTAAAATGCAAAATATGAACCGACTTATCATCCTATTATCAACCTTGCTAACCTTAGTATCTTGTGCAGGTGGGATAAAATCTAACCCTTCTTCTTTAGTCGATACTCAATGGAAGCTCCTTAGTATTAATGGCATTCCTTTTGAAGGAAAATCACAACCAACAATAAGCTTTAATGCAACTCGCGCCAGCGGTTTTGCAGGTTGCAATCGCTATTTTTCTAATTATATTTTCACCAACCAAGGTCAAATAAATTTTGACCCTATAGCTAGAACTAAAATGCTTTGTCATAAGCGTCGTATAAGAAGACTCGAACGCCACTTTATTGCAGGACTGCGTACTGCCAATGCATTTAGTATCTACAATGGAATCTTGGAGATAAAAGGAAGAGAGGGAATATTGCAATTTGAACAATGATAATATTTGCAAGTCTAACATCTTGCATCAGTAGCAAAATAAAAGTACAAAGCGAAACAACGCAACCTTATTTTGTCTGAGTGCATGTAATTATTAAATTTTGATTTCAATTTCACCAGTCAAATACTTTACCGCTTTTCCTGCGATATTTATTTTTTAAAACTTGATCTTATGTTTCATGGATAGAGGTAAGTTGCCCTTCAAGCAAGATTTTACCACTCGGTTGATCCCCTGCAATACTATCTTTTGGCTCAAGACTCACCGTTAGCAAGCCAACATTTTTAAAATTCTTCCATTCTGCTTTATCAATGCGAATAACGGTTTCACCCGATTTTGCAATCATTCCCATCATCACGGCTTTACCCCCTCCCTTAGGATGACACCACAAAGCAAGGTGCATATTGTCAGGGATATCAGGCTGTTTCATCATATCAATAGTAATATTCATATCCGCCTGACTGATACGGGTAACTGCCATGGTTGTGTGAGTCGTATGTGAGGATAAAACAGCCGTATAAGCAACTGGAGAACCTGTCATTGGGTTAAACAACATCACTGCCGACAAAATCAACACACTCGCAAGCAGGGCATAGCTTTTTATATTAAACAATGAATGCCACCATGACCTTTGTTCCTCCTTAATAGAGGGAGCATTGACATTAATATGCGCCTCTAAATTTTTCCATACCTGATCCGATGGTTTTTCATCAGGTAATAGTTCAACTAGATGAGCAAATTTATGTTCATAAGCTTCTACGGTCGCTTGAAGATAAAAATGTGTCGCCATCAACACTTCAAAGCGTTTTCTTGCACGTCCATGAAGCGCCCCAACGACATATTCAATAGCAAGTTGCTCAAACACTTCTGGGTTTTGATATCGTTTTATGTCAAGCATGGTCTTAAATCCTCAAGGCCTCTACGAATCCAGGCCTTTACTGTTCCTAATGGTTTATCCAATTTGTCCGATAATTCTTGGTGAGTATGCCCATAATAATAAGAGAGTAATATACACTCACGCTGAGCAGGTTTTAATCTTTTCAAACACTCCATCAAGCCCTGCATATCTTGACTAAGATTTTCTAATGAATCAGGTTCTAAATCAGCAGATGCAAATTCCAAACCTTCATACTGAATTTCTGTTTCTGACGCTTTGGTTTTCAGGCTTCGCAGTTTATCCAATGCCTTATTTCGCACTACCGTTGCCATCCATGTCATTGCCTTTCCCTTACTTGGAGCATAGGTTCCCGCTTTTTCCCAAATTTTAATAAAGCCTTCTTGCAATACATCTTCAGCAAGTTGTTTATTTTGTAACAATCTTAAACATAAACTCAATAGTTTCGGAGATGTTTCTTCATAAAGCTGTTTAAAAGCCATTTGATCTCTCATCGCGCATTGTTGTAGTAAATCTGCGTATTTATCTTCCATATTAGTTTCTACTTATCTTTTTATGGTTACTAATGACGTGATTCCTGATTGTTGTTCTCTGTACGAGTAATATTTATCCCTTGGATGCACATTACTTATGGGTAAAATCGCTTATTGTAATAATTACTTGAGTAAATAATGCCAAACAATCTTAGGAATCAAGAAGTTTCAAGTAATAAATCTACCTGTATCACATAGATTTATTATTTGGAACAGCTATAGTATACAAGAAGAGGCGCTATTCCTTACTAAATTACTAGGTAGTCGCTTATTTTGTGGAATACTTATATCTAATGCATGGAATATAACCAAACAACCAAATCTATTTGTGCTACAAATAACAATAAAAAAGATAATGCCCTCAACTATTTTCCACTCTTGGAATGGCGAGGACTATAGTGATACACTGGTTGGAAATATCCAAATTTTATTATCCATTAGGGGCTAATCACAATGAAAAAACTATTCTTAATTTTACTCTGTTCTATAGTTATTTCAGCAGTTTATGCTGAAAAAAACACATCTTCTGAAGCAAAAACTGCTGAAACTAAAAGCTCAAAAATAAAAAAAGTAAAAGAAGAAAAATCAGTTGTTATTACAAAAGCAGGCGCTTCTTTTGAGGACATTAGTGAGAATGTTCGCATGGCAATTACGGATGGCGGTATGATTGTTAGCGGTACTTTGCATATTAGTGATATGTTAAATCGCACAGGAAAAGATATTGGTTTTGATAAAAATATTTTTAAAAAATCCGAAGCCATTGAATTTTGTAGTGCCTTAATTTCACATAAAATGGCAGCCGTTCATCCTGCTAATGTATCAATGTGTCCTTTTACTATCGCAATTTATGAATTAAATGATGAACCTGATGTTGTTTATCTTTCTTACCGTCGTGTGAACTTATTAGGTGATGGTAAAAAAGTTGAAAAGGATATTATTAAGTTATTACAAGGCATTGTTGATGAAGCAGTAGAATAGCTTCATTACATACTATGTCTAATTATTTAATAATAAAAACAAGCTCTTTAGGTGATATAGTGCATATGCTACCTGCAATTAGCGATGCGGCTTATTTTAATCCTGAAATAAAATTCGATTGGGTGGTCGAAGAAGGCTTTGCTGAGGTTGCTAGTTGGCATCCGAATATTAATAAAGTGATTCCCATTGCCATCCGTCGTTGGCGAAAAAACCTTTCTTCAAAACAAACTTGGCGTGAAATCAGCCATTTTAAAGGGCAATTACAAGCACAGCAATATCATAAAGTGATTGATTCGCAAGGCTTATTAAAAAGTGCTTTGGTTACATCATGGGCAAAAGGGGAAAGTTGGGGTTATGATAAAAATAGTATCACCGAATCTATAGCCAGCTATTTTTATCAAAAAAAAGCAACTGTCTCCAGAGAATTACATGCCATTACTCGCAATCGACAAATTTTAGCCCAATCCTTATCCTATTCTATTCATAATCTGCCACTCGATTACGGAATTGCAGGCAATACTTTCTACCAGCCTCCTAAAAATCTGATCCCCAATAAAACCCTGCTTGCCTTTCATGCTACTAGTAGAGAAGATAAAGAATGGAATCTGGATTTATGGGATCAATTTATTCCACAGATAACGAAACAGGGTTATCATTTTTTATTGCCGTGGGGAAATGAACGTGAATACCAACGTGCTAAACAACTCTCAAGTACACATCACAATGTTCACTGTTTAGAAAAATGCACATTATCAGAGTTAGCCGCATTAATTCAGGCCGCAGATGCTGTGATTGGCATGGATACTGGCTTGATGCATATTGCAGCAGCTTTTAATAAAAAAGGAATAGCCCTCTATCCCGTGACCCAACCTAAACTAACGGGAGTGCTCACCGCCCTCCCCCAATCAATTGAAAGTTTAAGCGGAAAAACCTCTTTAAATGTGGACTTAGTTGCACAGAAAATGCTGAATCTACTTAGAAAAACTCAGTGATTCTTTGTATAAATAAAGAATATTTTATAATTTAGAGTGAATTGGCTATGATAGCGCGGATGAAATTATCTGACTTTTCCTATGACCTTCCTTCCCACCTTATTGCACAACAAGCGTTGCCAAACCGCAGTGCCAGTCGTTTATTGGTGGTTGAAAATACTAAAAATGATACTGCCTCTTGTAAAGATAGAATTTTTACTGATCTGCTTGATTTGATTCATCCTAATGACCTACTGGTGTTTAATAATACCCGTGTTATTCCTGCCCGTTTATACGGTAAAAAATCAACAGGTGGGAAAATTGAGGTTTTAGTGGAACGTATTTTGTCAGAAAAGGGCTTTTTAGCGCATATTAAATCCAGCAAATCTCCTAAAAAGGGTGCTATTTTAACCTTAGAGAATCAAATCAAGGTTGAAGTCATGGCGCGTCAAAATACCTTATTTGAATTAAAAGTATTAAATGATAGCCCATTGCTTGATTTACTAGAACAATATGGGCATATTCCTTTGCCACCTTATATCGAACGTGCCGATACTGAAGATGACCGCGAGCGTTATCAAACTATTTTTGCAACCACACCAGGGGCGGTTGCAGCTCCCACCGCAGGACTGCATTTTAGTAGCAATTTATTAAAACAATTAAAACAAAAAGGAATACAAACTGCACAGGTGACATTGCATGTCGGTGCAGGAACCTTTCAACCTGTGCGTGTGGAGAATTTATCCGAGCATAAAATGCATTCTGAATGGGTAGAGGTTGATAATTCTGTCTGTGATGCCGTTACGGCTTGTAAAAAACGTGGCGGCAAAGTGATTGCTGTCGGGACAACCTCGGTGCGAAGCTTAGAATCTGCGGCAAAAAAGGGAAGCTTACAACCTTTCAGTGGTGATACCCGTTTATTTATCACCCCCGGTTATCAATTTAATATAGTCGATTGTATGATTACTAATTTCCATCTTCCAGAATCTACGCTACTTATGCTCGTCTCTGCCTTTTCAGGCTATAAAACAATAAAGCAAGTCTATCAACACGCTATTGCTAAAGAATATCGATTTTTTAGCTATGGAGATGCGATGTATTTAAGTAAAAGGACGCTTTAATGCCATCACTAACAATCAATAATTTTAAAATCGCCACATGGAATGTTAATTCATTGCGAGTCCGTCTAGAGCATGTGATTAAATGGTTAACAGCGGAACAACCCGATGTCTTAGTATTGCAAGAAACTAAACTAACTGATGATCAATTTCCTATTGAAGATATTCAAGCGGCAGGTTATCAGGTCGTTTTTTCAGGGCAGAAAACCTATAACGGTGTTGCTATTATTAGCAAACATAAAGCAGAGGATATTGTCATGGATATTCCTAGCTTAGATGACCCACAACGACGTCTTCTAGCCGCTACTATCAATGGGATAAGAATACTAAACCTATATGTTGTGAATGGTTCAGAGGTTGGCTCTGAAAAATTTGCCTATAAATTACATTGGCTAAATAAAGTCACTGAATGGGTGTCTGAAGAATTAAAAACACAGACTAAGTTTATTATTTTAGGTGATTTTAATATTGCGCCACAAGATAGAGATGTGCATAACCCACGCACTTGGAATGAACGTATTTTATGCTCTACCCCTGAACGTCAAGCACTTAAAAAATTATTGGATTTAGGCTTTGTGGACAGTTTCCGTCTCTTTGAACAAGAAAATAAACAATGGAGTTGGTGGGACTATCGTGGCGGTGGTTTTCAAAAGAATATGGGGTTAAGAATCGATCTTATTTTATCTAGTTTGCTATTAAGTGAACGCTGTACAGAATGCTATATTGATAAAGAACCTCGCGGTTGGGAAAGACCATCTGACCATGCGCCTGTTATTGCTCAGTATAGAAATACTCCATAATAAAGCACAAGCAAATAACTTGAATTTTTCTATATTGATAGCACCATACAACAAATATTTATAAATATTACAAGGACTAAAAATGTCAGCAGAAACTAATTTAACCAATAAAAACACATGGAAACGTGTACTGTATATGCTCTTATTTGCACTGGCATACAGCGTTGCCGAATTTATTTTAATGGCCGTTGTGATTGCACAGGTATTGTTTAAATTAATTACAGGAGATATTAATGACAATTTAAAGATATTAGGCAAACAAGCAGCACTTTATATCTATGATGTGATGTCATTTTTAACTTTTAATACTGAAACCAAGCCCTTTCCTTTTTCTTCTTGGCCAGATGGTAAAAAATAAAATAACCTATTCCGTTTTTTCTTGCTCTATTGGCTGTTCTGTTTCTTCGACAGTCTTTTCTGTACTTTGTTTAGACAGTTCCTCCTCAAGCAATGCAGGAGGAAGCTCGGATTGATCTAGCTCCTCAGCGTCTGCTGGCTCATTTTGAGATGCACCTACCCCTAATGGATTTAATAATTGAGCAAACTCTTCCACAGAAATGGGTTTATTATTAAGAGTAATTGCATTTTTATTAAACAATACATTTAAACGGTAGCTATCGCTGTCTTCTGCAATAACACCTTCTTTTATTAAGGAAGGCATTAAAAACATAGCGGGAGTGTTAGCAAGCATGGCTTTTGGACTGCTGAAATCAATTTTTCCTTCTATCACTTTTAGTAAGGTTGCCAAAGTGTTTGTTGATAACTCTTCAAGAGTAAAATTAGCTCCATTGCCCGTATAACGAGTATTAATATCCAACAATGCATTGCCTTGTTGAGATGCAATATCTAGCTTGAGATTAATAGCTGTTTTATCCTGTTTAAATATATTTTGTATCGCGCTGAGCATAATATTGGGCAGGTTTTGAAGTTTATTCATTGCCGCATCCTGTTCTTCTTCGCTCATATCAGTGTTAAATGCATTTGATTGAAGCTGTTCTAGGTCTTTTTGGATTGCAGCTAATTGTTCTAATCCTTTAATTTGCAATTCTTTAAACGTGAGGTCGAATTTAATGGTGGAAACATCAATCGGTGCTTTAATATTAGAGGCAATTAGTTGAATGGCACTATTTAATCCCTCATCTCCCTCTTTTTTTGCATCGCTAGATAATTCAATCCCAAAGCTCAGTGGAGGGATTGCTTTACCTTCTATTGTGATAGAGGGTGTCGAAAAATGAGCCGTTCCTAACATTTGCCCTGCAATCATGCCCTGCATATCAATATCAAGGGTTGAGAGTGCTGTTTTTACTAGCAAGCCATCGTCCTTTATCTCTATCGCGCCAACAGTACCTTTTACTGTGCCCATTAAGGTGTTTTTATCCATTGTACCTGAGAGAGAGATACCGTCTTTGATCATCAATTGCGACATCGTTTCTTTAATAGCAATTTCAGGGATAACCAATTCATAATCAACCGTTTCATCAATCCCAAAGGTTAAATGACTATTCAGTGGATTTTTATCTGCAAATATACGCTTGAGAATCTCTCTCGTTTCAGCTTCCAATGCTTCCATATCCAGTGTCGAATGAATATGAGCCGTGCCAAAAGCTAACTTGCCATTAGCCCATAGAAGAGGACCATGAGTAATGGTGTTATTAAATTGAATATTTTTGAATAATTCATCCAGTTCAGGATCACCTGTACTAAAACTAATAACTGTTTTTGCCGTTGATTTTAGAAAGGATTTTTTATAATCCTTAATCTCAAAATTGGCTTTCATTCCCATTTCAGCATAAGCTTTTTTACTGTTGTCAAGATAGCTCTTTAACAACGACTCGGTTTCATTGCCAATAAACCAAGTCGAACCAGCCCAACCAAAGAGGAGAAATAAAATCAGGATAAGTATTTTTTTCATTGATAATGTGTTTCTTAAGTTAAATATTACTTGGAATTTCCTTATTTCGTGCATATTACTTTAATCGCAAGGAAATATCATAAAGACTCTAAAATTTCCTTACACTCGTCGAATAATGCTTAACTCTAATGTCTCACTATCGGATAGTTTAAAATCATGATCTGAGGATAATGACTGGTAAAACCCAACAACTTGCGCCGATATGGGTAATTCTCTACCGCCTCGATCAATCAAAACCACCAAAGTGATACTAGCAGGTCGTCCATAATCAAATACTTCATTCATAGCGGCGCGGATGGTTCGCCCTGTATACAGCACATCATCAACGAGAATAATATGCCTATTTTCCACACTGATTGGCATTTTTGAGGGTTTTATTTGTGCGTGTAAGCCAATACGATTAAAGTCATCACGATAAAAACTGGTGTTTAATTCGGCTAATTCATCCTCTAAACGAAGCTGGGCGTGCAATACATTAGCTAACCATACACCAGAGGAATGAATACCGATCATCAATGGTTTTTCTATTTTATGATCACTCAAATATTGAGCGAGTTCTATTGCCATTTGCTCAAGGTATTTTGGAATATTATACGAGTGATTTTTCATGGGCTTTATTGCAAGGTTCTAAAATAATTTTCTAAGATAATAGCAGCAGCAACTTGGTCAATATCTTCTTTACTCACTTTTTTTTTGCGACCACATTGACGCGTTTCTTTGAGTCGTTGAGCCGCTTCAATGGAGCTGTATTGTTCATTTTCTTGGACAACAGGGAGCTTATAACGAGCCATTAATTGATTGCAAAATCGTCTCACCGCTGTGGTTGCATTGGTATCACTACCATCTAAATTAAGCGGTAAACCCACCACTAACTGGGAAGGTCGCCAAAGGCTAATTAAAACTGAAATGGCCTTCCAATCTGGCTGATTGTTTTTGCTATGAAGAGTACATTCGGGCGCAGCCGTCAAAGTAATGGTATTACCAATCGCTACACCTGTTCGAATCTGCCCAAAGTCAAAACATAATACAGTTGACATAATATTTAGAAAATCAAGAGAAAATTAAGGCAGTTTCAAGCATGACCAATACTGCTACTTAGGCGCGATAAATCAACCCCCATACTGTTTGCTGCCGCCTTCCAGCGTTGTTTATAGGGCAAGTTAAACAAGATGTTATTTTCAACAGGACAAGTTAGCCATGCATTAGACATCATTTCTTGTTCAAGTTGTTGCGGTTCCCAGTTAGCACAACCCAGTGTAAGGAGAAAGTTATCTGGCCCATTGTCATTGACAATATCTTCTAATATATCACGCGATGAGGTAATCGAGAGTTCGTCGGAGATAGGCATGGTGCTTTCCCATCGTCTTTTAGTGTCATGCAACACAAAACCTTGTCCTGACTCGGCAGGTCCTCCTGAAAGGGCGAATTGCTCATTTAGATCATTATTATCCGTGGATAAATCCAGTTGTTCAAATACTTGCCCAATGGTAATCCCCATAGGACGGTTAATGGTAATTCCAAATGAACCTTTCTCATCATTAATACACACCAGTGTAACAGTGCGCTCAAAAGAGGAGTCATGTACATTTGGCATGGCAATTAATAAGTGATTTTTCAAAGTCATCATTTCAGCAGACATAAATACATTCCTTGTAAAAAGTTACTGCGAGGTAAAAGAGGCACTACCGCCTCTCTTGCGATGGAAAATAATGGAACGTGTAATATTAAGTTGATCATATTTCTCACGGATTTCACGCGGTAAAGGTTCATAGGGAGCAGCAAGTTTAACAATGCGTAACGCAGCGGTATCTAGAATTTTTGAACCTGAAGAATTATCAATACCTATTTCTACTAGTCGCCCTGCTCTATCCAATGTTGCATTTAATATTAACGTACCGCCTAAGCTTAGCCTAAGTGCCTCCTTAGGGAAATTAATATTACCAATACGCTCTAGTTTTTTTGCCCATGCATCAATATAAGCGGCTTCAACCGCACTTTTGGCACTAATCGAGTCAATAAAATGAATTCGAGGACGATTGGCATAATGCTCTTCTTCCTTGCTCATCTCCGCCATTAGTTGCGCCATTTCATCCGTCTCATCCGCTATTTCTTTATCGACTGGCTTTGGCTCTTTAATTTCATCTTTTTCAGGACGTTTATTAATCCATTTATTGGTTTTTCCCTTGGTCGTCAAAATTTGTGGCTCAGGCTTAGGAATAACATCAGGGACTGATTCAAATGATTTTACTGGTGATTCCCCCGATAGATCGTTAGGATTCATTGAAGCAAATGGACTGCTCGGACGAGTTTTTTTATTCACAGAACCACTGCCTAGCTGATTTGCTTGAGCAATAAAATCTGCTTTATCAGGTGCTTTATCGGAGTGTGTATTCACTAAGGTGATATCCAATAACGGCGCATGTTGCATTTTATTCCCCTCTGGAAAACCAAAGCCAACACCCGCAATCACTGCCACATGCACCACTACCGCAACTGGCAAAGTAATCGTAAAGGGATTTATATTTGTGAAAAGTGACATAACTCGTTATAAATTCAGGATCTTATATTTATTGTATTTTTTGAATTTGAAAATCCATGGATTTATCGACCCAAGGACGCAGACAGTGTAACATAAATAATCCCTTATTTGAACTTCCTTATCAACCGCAAAGAGTATTCACTATGCCCCTACGTTGGGATTCCTTTTCTGATCAACCCAAAATGATTCGTGATAAAACTTATAAACAGCGTATTTATAAAAGTGTTGCCTGGGATTTTTTTAAGATGCTGGGGACTAATTTAGTCATACTTCCCCTTTCTGTACTATTTTATTTATTAGTTCCAGCTCAAAAGAAGCCGATTAAAACCTCCTTATTTTTTGGATTAAGTATTAATTTAGATAAAAATCCTGATGAAACTCGTCAATTAGTTGATGATTTAGCCGTTGATAGCCTACTAATTCGTCTACCTTTACATAGTATTGAAAATCTGAGCGATTATTTTGAATTTGCACAACAATACAAAGACAAGCAGTTGTTGATCAATATTTTGCAAGATCGTCGACATATTGAAGATCCACTGCTAGCACAACATTCACTTGATGCTATCTTCAAAATATTTACTCCTTTAACAACACATTTTCAAATTGGTAATGCCATTAATCGTAAAAAATGGGCTATTTTTTCAATGGATGAATACCTGCGTTTTTATAAGATTGCTTATGATTTAAAGCAAAAAAAATACCCGAAATTGACCTTGCTTGGTTCTTCCGTCATTGATTTTGAATACTATTTCACTATTCGCACTTTATTTAATTTTTACCGCCTCCGATTTGATCAACTAAGCAGTTTATTATACGTTGATCGTCGCGGTGCGCCTGAAAACACACAGGCTGGTTTAGATTTGCTTGAAAAATTACAATTACTACACGCTATTGCACGCTTAAGTCCTAAAACAAGCACCAAGATTGTGATTACAGAAACCAATTGGCCGATTAAGAATACCTACCCCTATGCACCCACGAGTGCTAATGAATGCGTCAACCTTGAGGATCATGCCAATTATTTAGTACGCTATTATATTTTGGCATTAGCATCAGGTGTAGTGAATAATGTCTATTGGCATCAGTTAATCGCCCCTGGTTACGGCTTGATTGATAACCGCGATCATTTAGTAAAATATCCTGCTTATTATGCCTTTAAAACCCTGCTATCCTTATTAAAACAGACGCGTTTTATTGAACTCAAACAAGACAAGGGGCTTTATCATGCCCATTTTCAGGGCAAAACAAAGGTTGATGTTTATTGGGCGTTGCAAAAAACGCGCTTAAAAACCCGAGGAAAAAAAATCATTTTATGCAATGGCAAGGAAGTTAGGCAAAATGATGTACTTGTGGGAGAATCACCGCTGTATATTCTTTGAGAGTCTTTCTATTGTCATGAAATACCAACTTCACCCCTCCTATCAACACTGCCAAGCTTTAATCGAGCATATCGAAATGCATTTTCAACAGGCTTCACAAATATTACATGCAGAACGTAATGAAATTCGTATTGTTCCATTTGAGGGGGAAGATTATGTGGTTAAATCATTTGGCATTCCGCATATTATTAACCGTTTTGCTTATCGTTATTTACGTCCTTCCAAGGCAAAACGCTCCTATCAATATTCTTTAAAATTAGGCGCTGAAATATGTCCTGAGCCTGTCGCTTATATTGAACAATTTCAATACGGTTTACTCGCACCTAGCTATTTTATATCACAGCATTTTAAATATGATTTCACTATTCGCCCTTTATTAAGTGACGTGACATTTGAAAATCGTAATGAAATATTACAACAATTTGCTGATTTTACTTATCATTTGCACCAACGTGGGATTTTGCATCGTGACTATTCGCCAGGGAATATTCTTATTAAACAACAGCATCATAAATACCTCTTTAAAATTATTGATGTCAATCGAATGCAGTTCAAAACATTAAGTTTGCAAGATAGATTAAGTAATTTCGCACGTTTAATGGTCGATGATGCCACTATGAAAATAATGCTAGATCGTTATGCCAATCTTATTAATAAACCACAGCATGAAATATTAGCAATAGCAATTGCATACCGAGACCAATTTGCACACAGACGGACATTAAAAAACAAATTAAGAGGTCGATAAAGCTATTTCAAAAAGAGTTACCAAGGAGAAAATATGACAGAACTAACACACTTTAATGCACAAGGCAAAGCGCATATGGTCGATATAGGTGCGAAAGCAATTACGCACAGGGTCGCCCTCACAGAGGGGCGGATTCTAATGCAAGAGGCGACATTGCAACATATTATCAACGGTAGTCATAAAAAAGGGGATGTATTAGGCATTGCCCGTATTGCAGGGATTATGGCATCTAAAAGAACCGCCGAACTGATTCCCCTTTGTCACCCACTCGCATTAACAAAAGTAGACCTAAGATTAGAAATAGAACATAATCCTAGCTCAATTGTTTGCCAAACAAGCGTAGAAACCAGTGGACAAACAGGCGTGGAGATGGAGGCTTTAACCGCCACTCAAATCGCCCTACTCACGATTTATGATATGTGCAAAGCCGTTGATCGATCGATGGAGATCAGCAATGTACGTTTGCTTAAAAAAAGTGGCGGCAAATCAGGAGACTGGGTTGCTAAAGCTCCTCCAAGGATGGAAATATTCAATCAGAATAAATAATTTCCCCCGACAGCGGCAACCCTCAGCTATACTTTTAAAATCTTCATCAATATTTTTATAAGGATATCCAATGCGTCCATTACTACTATTAACCAGTTTATGTCTTTTAAGTGCTTGTTCAGGAGACAACTTAGACTCTCCCATCAAAACCTGTAAAGAAGTCACCACGGTCTTATTAGGTACTCAACTACCTAGCACAATGCAAACAAGGGAGCATCAAAGCGATGAAACACAAACAGTTGTACTAGATTTTCAACTCTCTGATCAGAAAAAAACAATGAATGTTGTCTGCACCTACAAAGTTGCCGCTGCCAGTGATGAATCAGGAGAAGCCTTATTTGGCAAGTTTGAACATGTACCATCAGCTGTACTTATCAATGGAAAAAGCGCCTCAAAAGAAAGTTTAATCAATGCTATTCACCAAGCAACCGCTAGCGCAGGAAAAAAAGCAATCAAGGATGCTAATGAAGCAGGATTAGAAATAATCAATGATGCAAAAACGACAGGAAAACAAATAGCAAATGATGTTAATGATTTTATTCAAAAACAATAATTTTTAATCCTAGCTTCTGTTGTTTTACTTTTATCTTCATACGATCATCTATCTGCTATACTTCGGGTATTTTTAGCACATGATCCAATATCTTACAAACATTAAGGAAAGCTGTGATGGCTGTTTATGAGCAACCGCTTAACGAAAAAATCCGACTTTTTTTGCGTTTAGAATATTTGATTAAACGCTTTCAACTACATCTTAAGAGTCCCACCCCTGAGAATTGTCAGGCGGCTATTATGGTATTGTTGGAATTGTATAATTTATCTTCTCGTTTAGATGTAAAAAATGCCTTACTCAATGTGCTTGATTGGCAAAGTCAGGCAGTGCGCCGTCTATCCGAATTAGAGGGCGGGGATGCAGAGCGTTTACAGAAAATATTGAATCGCCTCAAGGAAAAAGGTAAGCAAATTTATAGTTTTAGAGGGCAATTAGGGCAACATTTAAAACGCCATGCCTTTTTAAATTTATTAAGACAACGTGCAGGTATTGCGGGCAGTATGAATGGCTTTGATGTGCCTTTATTTAATTTTTGGATGCATCAAACAGAAGAAAAACGTGTTGGAGACCTAAAGGAATGGGTAGATCCTTATTCAATGGCATACGATGCGATTAAAATTGTGTTGCAACTCATACGTGAGAGCAGTGAGAGTGAAGAGGTTATTGCAGAAGATGGCTTCTTTCAGGCGGGCTTAAATCCGAGTCGTGACTATCAGTTATTACGCATTGAATTAGCTGAGAATATAACGTGTTATCCTGAGGTTAGCGCAGGAAAACAACGTTTTTCAATACGTTTTGTTAAGGTAGATGGTTTAGCAGAGCGTGGCACACAAGAGCTAGAAGATGTTTCTTTTTCGCTCTTTTTGTGTAGTTTGTAAATTTAAGCTAGTTGCCCGCTCCTTACCTTTCTCTAGGTGCAGTATGAGTTTCTTGAAAAGCCCCTACTGCATCGGCAATATCATCAGGGCTGTCAAAATGTGCAATATGGAATAAAGCCTCCCCTTCATACACTAAAGGTAGATTCGATTTTCCAATCACAATCCCACTTCTTGATGCAAAAATATGCTCTTCAGATTCTCCAAAAGGATCACTCACAATACCGAGCAAGTCCCCCTTATTGACCTGATCACCGAGGGGAAATAAGCTACGCAAAATACCGCTTTGAGAAGCTCTAATCCACGAACTTGAGTTGGCAACGAGTGGTTTATTATAGATATCACAATATTCACCATCAGGAAGCATATTCAAACGTCGCATCACGTTAATAACACCTTTTACCCCTGCTCGAATCGCAACCTCATTAAAACGTAACGCTTCACCTGCCTCATATAATAAAATAGGAATTCCCAAGTCTGAGACGGCCTTACGCATCGTTCCCTTTTGTAATTTATTCGAGTTAATCACAACAGGGGCTTGAAAAGCACAAGCCATATTTTGAATTTCAGCACCTTCATTAG
>JALVEA010000048.1 GCA_027008665.1 Thiotrichaceae bacterium
TGATTAGCGAAGGCTGGATGATTTGCATCGGAGATATTAATTTTAATATCCACAGGGCCCGCTCCATCTATACGTGTCAGACCGAGTAAATCTTTCATGTGAATATAGGCATCACCCGTAAGACTTTGTCCTGTCTCCGTATTGGTTAAAAAATTACCTGCCGTTACAATGCCCACATTATATTGCTCAATGGCTATTTTTAAATTTGCCGCTATTTGTTCAATCTGAGAGCTTTTTACATAGGAAAATAGGGGAAATAAGAGCGTTTTATATTGGCGGATTTTATTAATATCCAATAAATCGTCTTCGTTGAGTAGATCATAAGGTAAACCTGCCATCATTGCTTGCGTTTGTACGCTCATAAAGAGTTGTGCATAGCTTTTGGGAGTCCAAAAATTTTTCTCAGTGGTTTTAGAATAAACAATGGCTAATTTAGCTTGTAAATTAGCGGGGGCAGATGGAGTTGTTACAAAAGTATTATTATTACCTCCTGAACCGCCATTACTGTTGTTATTTGTCTCAGAGCCACAGGCTGATATTGTTAACATTAAGAAAATAGCAACAAGAATAAGGGAGAAATTCATTTGAAATTCCTTTCAATTAGATGAAAATTTATACACTTTCACCATATTGACAAAGAGATCATAATATTGGCAATGCAGTCTGTCCGAAGGGGTCAATTTTCAGATTAAAAGATAAGGAGTGAGGCTTTAAAAGTTTGAAACCACAAATTGTACACCGACACGATTACCATCCCAGCCGACATTTTCTCGTGTTGATTCAAGATAACTAGCATAAGGCTTAATATGCACATTATCAGTAACTGCATAGTCCGCGCCAATGGTGACAGAACGACCTGATGCCCAATCAAAACCCTTTTCTTTGGTGCGATTAATACTACCATTAACATTAAGGCTCAATTTATCATTCACTTTAAAATTGCCATTGGCAATTAATGCATAAGCTTCGTATTCTTCGGGAGACCAATAATTAGCTTTAGTTTTATCATAAGCTAAAGATTGTGCTTCTACTCCTACCCATACCCACGGTGTATCGGTGGAAATACCATACAATAGCGCAGCTCTATGTTGTTTTGAGCGATTGCCATCACTTAATTTACGGTACTGAGAACTGCCCTCTACAATCACTCTTTTGGCTGCACGCCAGCTTCCGACGACTCTAGTGGTTTTTCCTGAAACTAATTTTTTATTATCATCTTCAATAATCGCTTCTTTAAATAAAAGGTCTTCACCATGCTCTAAGCTAACGCTAACTTTACTGTTTGGCTTTAGTGTTACTTTACCTTTATATTTATTAAAATGGGTTTTATCACGACTACGCTGATTTTCTAAATACACCGCGCCAACACTTAATTCAGTGTTTATATAATGATTAAATTCTTTGCTAATTGCTGCAACAATATCTGCACCTTGATAGGTGTCACTACCTGTTTCGCCTCGAAGATTATAGCCATGTGTCTCTAGTTTCCAATTGACTCCCTTGTTGTTTTTATAGTGACGTTGATATTGGACTGATTTGTCTTCAATGCGTATTCCACCACTATCACTATAGACGGAAGCTTGAGCGGTAAAATCATTAATAATCTCATCAATAGAGTCAGCCTGTGCGGTGATAGGAGCCGCCACCCCAATCATTAAACAACTAAAAAGCGCCTTATTATTTGGTCTAAAGGTATTATTGATTGTTTTCATTTTAGAGACTCCTTTGATTCATCCACAGAATAATCAATACCTTTACTAAAAAAATGATTATTCTCTGAAAATTGTATCAAAAGATATTTTTAAATGATGCAAGCCCTATCTTAGGAGTAAGACGGCTTATCAGGGGATAAACCGTTTATCACAGATGAATGGTTTAAGGATGAATAGACCTATCTAATCTTAACCATTTCTTTAGAAGAACCTTTTATGGCAATTTCTACACGACGGTTTTGAGCACGACCGTATTTTGTTTTATTGCTAGCTACAGGTTGTGATTCTCCCATACCTTGAGTATTGATAAGCCCCCGATTAATCCCTCTAGCGGCCAAATAATTAGCAACCGTATTGGCCCGATTATAAGATAAGACCCGATTAGAGCGTTCTGAACCCACGCTATCGGTGTGCCCTGTGATTAGAATCGATTTAATAGAGAACTTTTTATTGCGTAAGTCTTGAGAAAGTCGATTAAGTGCATCTTTGCCATCAAAGGTTAGTTTTGCGCTACCTGATGCAAAATGTGATCCACCTGATAGTGTTTTATGCACAATCCTATACTGTGGTTTCGGTGCGGCTTTGTGAATAATAATGGGCTTAGGTGCAGGTTCGCGTATGATAACAGGTTTGGGTGCAGGTTCACGTATGATAATAGGTTTTGGTGCAGGTTGCGGTATATAAATAGGAACAACTTTTTCTTTGGGTACATAAACTATTTTTGTTTCTTTTTTTACCACAGGTAAAGGCCGTTGTTGCCGAGCTATAAAGGAGCGACGACGGGGCTGTGGGGTCCAATTCACACCAACACTAAACTGATTAATATCGGTATCATAATATTCAAACTCAGAACGTAATTTTAAATTTTCAGAAAGATCATACTCTGCACCAACTCCCCCAAAAATAGTGAGCATGTGTTTTTGAGTGCTACTAACATCACCTTTGTCTTTATTATTGAATTTTGCCACTCCTAATTTTCCGATTGGACGCAACCCAGCAATTTTATAAGGTGCTTTGTATACAGCATTAGCACCGATGGCATTATAATTGACTGAACCGTGTGCATTTGTATTGCTGGTTAGTTTAGCATCCCCAAAATCAGCCCAGAAGGCTTCTAAACTGAGTTGATTAGAAACATTTTTACCAATATACACTTTCTTGGCTATATCGTTATCGTCGCTTGTTTTCCATGTATCTCCCCCATCTGGGTTCATATTACTTTGTCCAAGACTCCCTCCGACATACCATTGATCAGCTAAACGTCCTAAGGGGTTAGCAAGCACTGTGGATGTTATACCTCCTAAAAGAAGTAGAAAAGGAAGCATTATTTTTTTTCGCTGGTTTTTTATTATTATTTTCATATTATTAAACTTTATTTTTATTGATTATAGTCCGCATTAACCTTACAAATTTAGGCAATAGCGTCAGGCTAAGTAAAAATAGAAAAAATAAAGATAGCCCTCCTGCGCCACCTTTTATAATGGTTGTTACTTTTTCAGCAGAGTTTTTAATATCAACCCTTACTAAGGCAAATTTTTGTCCTTGTCCTTGTTCTTCATTCCCTGAAATAACCGTTATATATTTCCCGTTACCTGATTGCAGGTTTTCTAATTCACAGCTCCATTTGCCGTTATCATCTGAAGTGGTACTGCATTTTTCGCCATCAGCACCTAAAACAGTGATTGGGGTATTAGGATCACTTGTCCCCGTGACTACAAAACTTGTTCCTGTTATTGTTTCATTCGCTTTAGGGCTGGTGATAACGAGATCTATTTCAGGAATCTTAATACTTTCTATTATCTCAGTGACATTATCTTGATCATCTTCAGCCTTAATATTGACGGTATAAGAGCCTCCAACAGGAAGCGGTGTGAGTTCGCAACTCCAATTGCCATTTTCATCAGCAACTGTTTGGCATTGCGCTTCTGTTCCTGCGTTGACTGTTATATTTGCACCTGCTGCGCTTATCCCTACAAAAGTCGGTGTATCATCACTTGCAGTCTCTTTATCTCCGGGTGTAATAATATCAAGAGGCAATTTATCAGTCTTAATTCCAATTTCTTCAGTGGTTTTATTACCAGCGCTATCTTCTGTTATCACAGTAAGCGTAGAGCTTACACCTAGTATTAGTGAGTCTAGTTCACATGCCCAATGATTGCTACTATCGGTGATTGCAGTACAACTTTGTCCTGAGGAGGTGGTTACTGTAATGTTTGTACCTGGAAGACTTGTTCCTGAAACAGTGGGTGTAATACCTGATATAACGGCATTATTGGTTGGGCTGTTGATAATTAAAGGCAATTGGGGAACGCTAAAGTCCTCAGTGATAGAGGAGGTATTTCCTTTGCCATCGTCTGCTGTCACTGTTGCGCTATAAGGTCCCCCACTTGGAAGTGCAGATATTTGGCATGACCAATTACCTTCATTATCTGTTGTAGCAGTACAGCTTTCAGCGGTTAAATTATCAATGACAATATTCACCGTAATAAGCGTATCAGCTGTGCTAGTTCCTGTAATAGAAGGTGTTGTTGATGCTTCTACCCCTTTAATACTAATGGGTAATGCAGGTGTGGTTAGGCTAATGGTTTTTGTCTTACTATTAATACCATCTTCTGTTTTAATGGTTACATCAATGGTCTTGCTTAAAGGCAGTTCAGGTAGTTGACAGCTCCAATGACCCTCTGCATTGGTTATTGTGGTACAAGTTGGTCCTGTGGGTGTTGTTGTCAGAGTAATATTTGTTGCTGGCGTACTAGTGCCTGAAATAGTCGGTGTAGCATCCGTAATCAGTGCAACATCGGCATGACTATCTATACTAAGGGAAAGCTCTGGTGTAGAGAGGACTTGCGTATCGGTTGCATAATTTTCATGATTATCTTCTGCCTTGACCGTTGCAGTATACGACCCACCCGTTGGAAGAGTCGGCAATTTACACGACCAATTACCGTCTGCTTTTGTGATAGTGGTGCAGGTTTCAGATTTTGTATCACTAATGGGGACAGTGACAGTAATCTTTGTATTCGGAG
This sequence comes from Thiotrichaceae bacterium, assembly GCA_027008665.1. Classification (GTDB taxonomy): domain Bacteria; phylum Pseudomonadota; class Gammaproteobacteria; order Thiotrichales; family Thiotrichaceae; genus JAGLBW01. The sequence continues at coordinate 4,739 of JALVEA010000048.1, forward strand.
CGCTGGTTCCAGTAAAGGTGGGTGTTGTTGAAATATCAATCCCCGTAATTTTAAGCGGTAATGAAGGGGTCGTGATCGTAATACTTTCTGTGGCTATATTATTAGCGTCATCCTCTGTTGTTACACTCAGTGTAATATTCGTTTCTAAGGGAAGGGTGGGAAGTTCACAGCTCCATTTACCCGAGGCATCGGCAATAGCGATACATTTTTCTCCTGTTGGGATGGCGGTAACGGTAATCGTACTGTCTGGATTACTACTACCCGACACTATTGGCGATGAATCTGAAATATTGCTATCATCGGTAGGATTCTCTATTACAAGAGGAAGCTC
>JALVEA010000049.1 GCA_027008665.1 Thiotrichaceae bacterium
AGTTACCATAAGCCCCTTCTTTTTCAGTCCACATCGCAGTCGGTAGAATAAGGTCTGCACCCATTGCTGATACGGTTGGATAAGGATCAGAAACCGTAATAAAGTTTTCAGGTGCTCTCCAACCTGGGAAAGATTCTCCATTAAAGTTAGCAGCTGCCTGAAGGTTGTTATTACACATAACCCAGAAACAATTCATCTTCTTATCGTTTAATGCACGATGCATAGCAACTGCATGAATCAAAGTTTTACCCATTGGCTTACCAGAAATATCGGATTGATCCTTACCGTCCGTCTTGCCATTTGCTCTTGGAATAGTACCCGCAGGGAGTTTCCAGATTTTTTCACCAAACTTACAATGTGCATCTTTTTTGGTGACATAATCAGCAGGTAGACGATGGGTAAATGTACCGACTTCACGAGCAGTACCACATGCAGAAGGTTGACCCGTTAGTGAGAATGGACCATTGCCCGGTTCAGAAATTTTACCCATTAAGAGGTGGACGTTATAGCAAAGACTATTAACCCAAACACCACGAGTATGCTGGTTAAAGCCCATCGTCCAGTAGGAAGTTACCTTCTTTTTAGGATCAGCATATAATTTAGCAAGACGCTCTAGCTTCTCTTTGGGTACACCTGAAAGTTCGGCTGCTTTTTCTAATGTATAAGGCTTAACTGACTCTGCATATTCTTCAAATGTAATCCCTGTTAGCTTACCTTTATTGGGATTTTTAGCCGCTTTTTGCAGTGGATGACTATCACGTAAACCATAACCAATATCAGTGGGTGTTTTCTTAAAGTTACAATGCGCGTCAATAAATTCTTTGTTGTAAGCTTTAGTTTCAATGATGTAATTAGCAATATAGTTAAGAATTGCAAGGTCAGTTTGCGGATGGAATACCATACCATTATCTGCCAACTCAAAACTACGATGTTTAAAGGTGGAAAGAACGTGTACTTCACAACCTTCTTTAGTCAAACGTGTATCCGTAATACGTGACCATAAGATAGGATGCATTTCCGCCATATTAGAACCCCAAAGCACAAATGCATCAGCGTGTTCCATATCATCATAACACCCCATAGGCTCATCAATACCAAAAGTACGCATAAACGCACCGACCGCAGAAGCCATACAATGACGAGCGTTTGGATCAAGACTATTAGAGCGGAAACCTGCTTTCATTAATTTAGAAGCTGCATAGCCTTCCCATAATGTCCACTGACCAGAACCAAACATACCAACACCTTTGGCACCTTTCGCTTTACGAGCTGCGATCCATTTTTCAGCCATGGTCTTAAATGCCATATCCCAAGAAACTTCAGTGAACTGACCATCTTTGGCATATTTACCATCCTTCATACGTAGTAAAGGTTTAGTCAAACGATCTTTACCGTACATAATCTTGGTAAGAAAATAACCTTTGATACAGTTTAAGCCTTTGTTGACAGGTGCTTCTGGATCACCCTGTGTCGCAACGACTTTGCCATCCTTAACACCTAATAAAACCGAACAACCTGTTCCACAAAAACGACATGCTGCCTTATCCCAACGGACACCATCATCGGCTTTCTTATCTTCAGAAAACGCAATAGATGGCAAGGTAATCCCAGCCGATACCGCAGCCGCTGCAACGGCTTGGCTTTTAATAAAATCTCGACGTGTTTGTTTCATAGTTAAGATGCCTCTGTTGTAGTTGTCTGGCGAGATTCCTCAGTCTTTTTGGATTCCTCGTCGTCAATAAAATATTCGTAAATTAAAGATGAATTTAGCACCCCATCAATGGCATGAAAGCTCATAATGGTGTCACTGCAATAGCCACGATCTGGATGATCTAAAGAAACAACAATCTTGCCTTTCTCATTTGCACCATGAACCTCAACGCCTTGTTTTTTTTCTAATTCTTTTGATACCGATATAATATTTTCAGGACGGGTATGCACCACTAAACTGTATATACTCATGCGATTAAGTTTCCTTTTTGTAGCGCCGCAAGATGGACAAGGGCTTAAAATTTTATTCTTTGCTTGATTGCATTGCGGTTATAGCAATAGAGTTATTAGGACAAGAAAAAAGACAAGCACCACAGCCTGTACATTTATCCTGTGCTATTTCAGGGATAGAAATTCCTCCTAGCTGTAATTTAAAACTAATCGCTTCGGTATCACAATTTTCACCGCAGATGCGACAAACGATTGCATTTAATGATAAACAAACAGGCAATATCTCAACGGATAAATCCCATGCATTTTCTTCATTAAGCCCTCCTGTTTGAAACGCATTAGCCTTACACGCTTTAACACAATCAGTGCAAAATACACACTCACCACGAGTCAAATTTACCTCAGGAAAACCACCATCACCACGAAATATAATTCCTTTGGGACAGGCACCAATACACGCATCACAACGTTCACAGTGATCAATAAACTCCGCAAATGGTAATGCCCAAGGCGGACGTATTGCTGCTTGATTAAACTGAGGACTTCGCCCTCTTAAAAAAGCACGCCTTTTTAAACTAGTCTCAGTCATAAACAATACCGTTTTATAGCCCATAGAAAGTTAATTACAAAATTGTAAGTTAACCTTATCCTACTTAATGTAAGAGCTAATTTACCGCACTGAAACAGTTAAAGGCTTGATCTAAGTCAATCATTTGAGTAATTAATAATATTCTGAAACAGTTATTAAGAGATGCTGCTTCTTTACTGGACGCTTTTTTTATTTAGAGAGGGGGTGTTTGCGGATAAAGACCCATTGGTTTTTAGTTGATGCAGAGGGGGAATATTGATAACCCGCTTGGTTAAATTCTTTTAAATCTTCTGAGTTTTCAATACGGTTTCTTAGAATAAAATCAGTCATCATCCCCCGCGCCCGTTTTGCAAAAATAGCAATGACACGGGTTTTATCAGCCTTGGTTTCTTTAAAGGTAATATGAAGCAAGCGACCTTGAAGTTTTTTAGGTTTAACTGCTTTGAAGTATTCATTAGAGGCTAGATTAATCAAAGTTGCTTCTTGTTGATTTTCTAGGTCATTATTGAGGCTGTCTGTTATACGCTCACCCCAGAATTGATATAAATGACTACCGCGTGGGTTATTAAGCTTGGTTTTCATCTCCAAACGATAAGGTTGAATTAAATCCATAGGGCGCAAAGCGCCGTATAAACCTGAGAGAATACGCAAATGGTCTTGAGCATATTGAAGGTCTTCTTCGGTGTATTGATCTGTTGGAATTTTGCTATAAACATCACCTGTGAAGGCAAATAAAGCGGGTTTTGCATTATGACTATTAAAAGGGCGCGAAAAGCTATGAAAGCGTTCAACATTGAGAATGGCTAAGTTTTCACTTAGGGTCATTAGTTGACGAATATCTGCTACATCATATTTTTTTAACTCATCAATTAATTGTTGAGAATCTTCAAGCTGACGAGGCTGGCTTTGTATTGAGGTCGGCACTGCAACCTCAAAATTTTGCCCTTTTGAGGGAGATAATGTGATTAGCATCGATGATCTATTCTTCTGCCATTAGCTTTTCATATTTCAACATTAATTCATCTTCTGTTTCTTCATGGTTAGGATCTTTTGGAATACAATCAACGGGACAGACTTCAACGCATTGAGGTTCATCGTAATGTCCTACACATTCAGTACATTTTGTATAGTCAATTTCATAGATTTCATCCCCCATATAAATAGCTTCATTGGGACATTCTGGTTCGCAAACATCGCAGTTAATGCATTCATCAGTAATAAATAAAGCCATAGTGAGACTCCTTAGATTAAATTAATAGGATTCAGGAAGTTTCAAGTAATGAATCTACCCATATTGCGCTGATTTTTTGTTTCTGATTGGAGTATCTCAAGAGGCGCATAATCGCTTTATGCAACGATTGAGATGATTCAAACAGGGACACAAGGGCAAGTAAGATTGGTAGATTCATTGCTTGGAACTTCCTCAGTTTAAAGTCTTGATTAAATAATCGCATAATGGAATATCAATAGTGGGTTATTTGAACTAATCAATAGAGGTACACTATTACTTTTGTGATATTTGCAAGGCACGATAAACATCAGAATGGACGTATTTTGTAACATCCCCCCCTAAGCGTGCAACTTCTTTTACTAATGATGAGGATATAAACGCATATTGCTCCGCTGGCATCAAGTAGACCGATTCAATGTCAGGGGCAAGGTGTCGGTTCATACTCGCTAACTGAAATTCAAATTCAAAATCAGAAACGGCACGTAAACCACGCACTAATACGGTTGCATTTTGTTGATGTGCAAAATCTACCAGCAAGCTATCAAACCCCATCACCTCAACTTGAGGATTATCTGCAAAAATAGTGCTTGCCAAAGCAATTCGCTCTTTTAAACTGAACAAAGGTTGTTTACGTTTACTTTCTGCAATAGCAATAATGACTTTATCAAACATACGACTCGCACGTTCAACTAAGTCAACATGACCGTTAGTAATAGGATCAAATGTACCAGGATAAAGAGCGGTAACCGCCATTATTTTTCTAGACACATAATGCCATCAACTTCAACCTCTGCACCGCGTGGCAATGCCGCAATACCCACCGCAGCCCTTGCAGGATAAGGTTGTTGGAAAAACTCAGCCATTACCTCATTCACGGTTGCGAAATTTCCTAAATCGGTTAAAAAGACATTAAGCTTGGCAAAATCTTCTAATGACCCACCCGCTGCCTCTGCAATCGCACTTAGATTACGAAAAATTTGCCGTACCTGCTCTGCAATATCACCCTCTATTAATTCCATTGTCTCTGCGATTAAAGGAATTTGCCCTGATACATACACTGTATCGCCGACTTTAACCGCTTGTGAATAAGTACCAATAGCCTGTGGAGCCAGATTCGTTGAAATAATTTCTTTGCTCATAAAATATAATTCTTAAATGAAAGGAGTAAACTAATTATAGCATATAATTTTTAATCCTCCTCTGATTTAAAATTGTGCAAATACGATAAATCGTATAAGCACCGTCCATATATTTTAATTATTAAAACTTACGAGGCACACTATACGATATATTTATGTATTCACACATAATTATAACAGTTTATTCAAAATACATATAATTTACTCTAACATATGCTGATCCAGCACAATCTCCATGAAACTTAACTTTTGCTCCTATTTTCTTTGCTTCAATGCCAAGTTGTAACATCTCTTTAGCTCCTGGATCATCACTTTTCATATAGGCATAAACAGAATTAGGACATGATGCTGCTCCCCATCCCGTAGCATTATAGAAATAATAATATGTCCCTCCACTAGCATGTCCTTGTATTTGAATACGATCAATAGTTTGTGACACTGTTGTCTCGGCATGAGCAAAAAGTGGTAATATAAGTAAACTAAATATTAAAATATATTTTTTCATTTCCCCTATCCTTGATAAAATAAAGTTATAATAAACATGCTTTTAAAGCACATAATAATTATAATAATGTTGTTATAATTGTTATGTGATTTATTCACATTTTATATTATTTTTTTATTCTCTTAGCTTATTTATCTTGGAATAAAATTAATGATTACTATCGGTAAATTTACCCTCTGTTTTAATAAATGTTACTCTGCCCCGTCCCCAAGGAAAACAAAACCATGATTGAAGTTGCCTCATTACACTATGGTGTTATTTTTAAAAAAGCCTTTTCACAGCCACATATTTTTACTGCCTTGGTGAATGATTTTTTTGCAGAAGACAAAAAAAAACGCATTATTGTCGATATACAACATAAACGCTTCGCTGATCATTATGATCGTTTTTTACATTACCATTGTTCAGCCTTATTAGAACAAGTCACGAGTGCTTATAACTACACACCAAAACGAACAATTTATACTTTAGTGGTACTAACATCAGGTGATCGACATAAAACTGATATTAGTGTGACTGATTTTGAGCTGAACACCTTAGCAGGCAAAGGCATTGGTGAGACGAAACATAAAATTATCTATGCCTGAATTACCTGAAGTTGAAACAACCTGCCGTGGTATTGCTCCTTACGTTGAAGGAAAGCACGTTCACTCTATTATTGTGCGCCAAGCAAAATTACGTTGGCCTATCCCACTGTCTTTGCATGAATTAGAAGGAAAAAAAATATTATCCGTGACACGTTGTGCAAAATATATTTTGCTACAATCTACTCATGGCTGTGCTATTTTGCATTTGGGAATGTCAGGGAGTTTGCGTATTATTGATGCTTCTCTTGTAGCTGAAAAACATGATCATATTGATATTGTTTTATGTACAGGAAAAGCAATACGTTTACGTGATCCACGTCGTTTTGGTGCTGTGTTATGGACACGAGATAATCCTTTGGAACATAAACTATTATCAAAATTAGGTTTAGAACCATTAAGTGATGCATTTACTGCTAAGTTCCTGTATAAAATGTCGCGCAAACGACGAGTGTCGGTTAAACAATTTATTATGAATGCACAAATAGTGGTTGGTGTCGGTAATATCTATGCGAGTGAATCGCTTTTTATGGCAGGTATTTCACCTAAAGTAACTGCTGCTAATCTTTCTTTAGCACGTTATCAAAAATTAGTGGATTGCATTAAAAATGTTTTAACATCTGCAATAGAGCAAGGTGGCACAACTTTGCGCGACTTTATACAGGTTGAAGGAAAACCAGGATATTTTCAGCAACAGCTCAATGTATATTCTCGGGCTGGAGAGAAATGCAATACCTGCAATACTTTAATTAAAAAAATTACTCAAGGGCAACGTTCTAGTTTTTATTGCCCCCTATGTCAAAAATAATGACCCTATGATTTCAAAAATTAAACGAACATTTACCTCGCTATTACCCGTTGATAAAAACAGAACAGGCGAGTGTAATGGTTGTGGTGATTGTTGCAAACTACCTTTTCGCTGTGTGTTTTTAAAAGATATGCCTGATGGGTCATCCCGTTGTGCCATTTATAATGTACGTCCTCCTAATTGTCGTAAGTTTCCGCGTAGTCGAGCGCAATGGGAAACGGTAAAAGAGAACTGTGGATTTAGTTTTCCTGAGATTAAAGTAGAATTAAAACAGTAGAGACTGTACAAGTAGCCTAAATTACTTCTACATCATTTGCTAATAATGCCGCTTTTAATGCTTGATCAGGTTCAATATCACAGACGAGTTGATCAAATTCATTTAGTTTAGCCACAACAAATGTGCCTCTACGATTAAATTTAGATGAATCGGCTAGCAAGATACTATTCTTAGCACGTTTTAGCATTGCACGGGCGATTGCAGCTTCTTTTTGATTAAAGTCCAATGCACCTGTTGTCATACTAAGACTGCCAATGGTTAAAATGGCATGTTGTGCATAAAAATGATCTAATTGTGACAGTGCCATTGTCCCTGTTGTTTGGCGGTTATCTGCATTATATTCCCCTCCTAATAAAAAGACCTGCGAAGTGTTGTTGGTAGCGATTACTTTTGCAATTTCGGTTGAATTCGTGACCACAATCAGGTTTTTTATCGAGGCAATTTCTTCTGCAAAAATAAGTGTTGTAGAGCCAGTATCAATAAAAAGGGTATCACCTGATGCAATAAGCTGACTTGCTTTTTCTGCAATGATTCGCTTTGCAACGATATTTTCACTCATACGTTGTTGAAAAGAGCCTTCTCCCTGACTCCTTGGCAATAATGCGCCACCATGTACTTTTATAATTTTTCCATTACGTGCTAATACACTTAAATCACGCCGAATAGTTTCAGGTGAGGCTTTAAATTCTAATGCTAATTCATCCACACTAGCTTGTCCTGCCCTGCGCAATAGATCAATAATTTTTAACTGTCGATACTGTGGCTTCATTTATAAATCCTATCTATCAATGAACATATAAACATTAAATAATACTCGTTTAATCAATATATTATCAAATTACCAATATTTATTGACCGTTTGCTTATTTTTAACTAAAGTTGCAAACATTATGCCGATAACTACTCAAGATCAAAAAAAACAAAAAACAGCCCATTACGATATTATTATTATTGGGGCAGGATCAGTAGGATGTGCAATCGCACGTAAGTTTACGCTCGAAGGCGCACGGGTGCTAACACTTGAAAAAGGCACTGATATTTTAGACGGTGCAAGTAAAGGCAATAGTGCTATTTTACATACGGGGTTTGATGCACCACCTGATTCCATTGAGCAATCCTGCATTGCCGATAGTTATCAAGAGTTTATGTTACTTCGAGATAAATTGCATCTTCCTTTAATGAAAACAGGCGCTTTGTTACTAGCATGGACAGATGATGAAGCCGATCAGCTCGATAGTATTCTCCAACAGGCTCACTACAATCATGTCAATGATGCTCAACGACTAAGCGCCAAGGTTATTTTAAATAAAGAACCTCAGCTTGCATCGCATGTTAAAGCGGGTATTTATATCCCTAAAGAATCTCTAATTGACCCGTGGACAACTCCCTTCGTTTATATGCATCAAGCGATTGAAAATGGAGCGCAGCTTATTTGTAGTTGTGAAGTATCCAACGGTAAATTTGATGGTGAAAAATGGCAACTTGAAACGAATCAAGGCAAATTTAAGGCAACAACGGTGATTAACTGTGCCGGACTTTATGGTGATTTAATCGATCAACAATTGTTAGGTTGGAGTGCCTTTCAAATAAAACCGAGAAAAGGGCAATTTCTTGTCTATGATACCCCTGCTAACCGTTTGATCCATTCTATTATTTTACCCATTCCTAATAAAATAAGTAAAGGTGTCGTCATTTGCCAAACTATTTTTGGCAAATTGCTGGTAGGACCAACGGCAGAGGATCAGGATGATAGAGAGGATACCTCCGTTACTACTGAAACACTCCAAATGCTACAAAAAAAAGGGGAAGAATTACTGCCTGCACTGGCGAATGAGTCAATCAATGCCAGCTATGCAGGGATTCGTCCTGCAACGCAATTTAAGGATTATCAGATTCATTATCATAATAAAAAAAACTATATGAGTGTGGCAGGAATTCGTTCAACAGGGTTGACAGCAGCATTAGGTATTGCCAATTATGTCTTTAAGCAGTTGCAAAAAGAAAAGTCACTTTATTCACCCCTTGATACCATTATTTATCCTAAAAAATTAAATCAAATCGCAGAATGCGAAACGCGTGATTGGCAAAAAGAAGGCAATCAAGGCATTGTCTGTCATTGTGAAAGAGTAACAGAACGTGAAGTTGCAACCGCCTTAGAGGACTCACATTTACCTATCAATAGTTTAGATGCTTTAAAGCGACGCACCCGTGTCACTATGGGGCGTTGTCAAAGTTTTTATTGTTCAGCAAGATTGGCAGAAATAACAGAAACTTACTTCAAACGCCCGATAGCGCTAGATATAGGTCAAGGTAAAGAGAATGAATAAGGATATTATTCAGCCACCAGAGCAATGTAATGTTGCCATTATTGGGGCAGGACCATCGGGGCTAGCTGCTGCAACGGAATTAAAAAAATTGGGGGTCGAGTCTGTTATTGTTTTAGAACGAGAAGCACAAGCTGGGGGGATTCCACGTCACTGTATGCATTCTCCTTTTGGTTTACGTGAATTTAAACGACTTTATAATGGCAAAACATACGCTAATGAATTAAGTCGTCGCGCCATTAAAAATGGCGTGATTATATGTCTCAAAAGCAGTGTTATTGCGATTAATAAAGGCGGTATACTAGAGCTTTCCACACCGACTGGAATACGCACCTTAATCGCGCAAAAAGTGATTATTTGTACGGGCATAAGAGAAACACCACGTGCTAATCGACTCATTTCAGGTCAACGACCGATGGGCGTTTTGACCTCAGGTGCATTGCAATCTATTATTCACCTCAAGCACAAAAAACCCTTTCAACGACCCGTTATTATAGGCACTGAGATGGTTTCATTTTCCTCATTGCTAAGTTGTCGCTATGCGGGTATTCAACCTGTTGCAATGCTAGAAAAAAATGCACGTATTACCGCTAAATGGGGGTTGCAAATATTGGCTAAACTGCTTGGTGTACCTATTTTTTATAAGACATGCTTAGACAATATTATCGGTAAAAAAGAGGTTGAAGCAGTAAAGATCAATATTGGATGCGCAGCTGTAAAAAAAAACAGTGAGGCGATAAAAAAGGTGCTTCCTTGTGATGGTGTGATTTTCACTGGAGAATTTATTGCAGAATCAAGTCTATTGCGTATGGGGCATCTTGATGTTGACCCTAGCACGGGAAATCCTGTTATTGATCAGTTCGGACGTTGTTCAGATAATGATTATTTTGCAACAGGAAATATGACCCACCCCGTAGAAACAGCAGGGTATTGCTGGAAACAGGGACGACAAACTGCAAAACAGGTCTATGCTAGTTTAAAAGGGGAGCTAGATCAGTACCAACGGCGGATTCATATTATTTCAACAAACCCTATTATCAAATACATTATCCCCCAAATATTAACCCTAACAGTTAAAGGTGATTATCAAAGTGGTAAGCATATTACTATGAATGGCTTTCAAATCCGTGTCAGTAAAGCGGTCAAAGGTCGCTTATCGATTCGTTCAGGAGCTAAAACATTGGTACAGAAAAAAATTAATAGCTTACCTGAACGACGTATTAATTTGGAGTTCCCCTCTTCAATATTAAGCGAAAAAGATGATGCAGATATCCCGTTACAATTACATTTTGAGAATAGATGAAGTAGATAGGCACAATTAACCGATATTAGGAACCTCCTTATCAACAAACCAGAAAGGACTACATTATGAGAAAATTACTTGTATTAATCAGTACCACTGCCTTATTACTTAGCTCTAGCCTTGCTATTTCGCAACAGACATTAAGAGTATTGACTTGGAAAGGTTATGCCCCTGCTAAACTGGTTAAAGCATTTGAAGAAGAAACAGGGATTAAGGTTAAATTGACCTATTCAAATAATGAAGAAATGATTGCAAAACTACGCGCAACACGCGGTGCAGGTTTTGATATAGCACAACCAAGCCAAGACAGAATCGCTTTTGTACAAAAGAAATACCCAATCTATCAAGAAATTGATTTTAGTAAAGTCAATACTGATCAACTCATTACATCAATGGTGGATGCGGTCAAGAAAAACACTGCTGTCAATGGCAAGGTTTATGCTGTGCCTCATTGTTATGGAACGACGGGGCTGATTGTTAATAAAAAATTAGCCCCTGATGCAAACGACTGGTCTGATTTATGGAATGAAAAATACGCAGGTAAAATCTCCTATCGTTTAAAAAGACCATTATTAATTGCCACCGCCTTTGGTATGGGTAAAGATCCCTTTGCCTTATATAATGATAAAAAAGCCTATAAAGCCTTAATGAAAGAGGTTGAAACCAAGCTGATAGAAGGTAAAAAATACGTTAAAAATTATTGGACTAGTGGTGATACACAAGTAGAAATCATCAAAAGTGGTGATGCTAATGTTATTTCAGGATGGGACGGTAAGGGTTGGACACTGCATAAAACAAACCCTGATATTGATTTTATCGCACCAAAAAGTGGTGCATTAGGTTGGATTGATACCTTTGCGATTCCTGCAAAATCAAAGAATGTAGAAGGCGCTTATAAATGGATTAATTTTATGCTTGCCCCTAAAAATGCGGCTTATTTTACCAATAAAGAAGGCTATGGAACGGCATCAAAAGGAGCGACTGAATTTTTAAATGACGAAATAAAGGCCAATTTTAGTCGCTCCTTTACCAAAGAAGATATTGATAATATTAAATGGCATCCTCCCGTACCTGAAGGATTTGAAAAGATAGAAGCTAAAGTCTTAGATCGCATTAAAGCCGCCAAGTAATTTAAGAAACTAGAAGCAATGCTTTAGAAATAAGGAATAGCGATGCAACCTATTTTAGAAGTGAAAAATATCACCAAGAAATACGGTGATTTTATAGCAGTAGATAATATTAATTTTAGCGTTGCTGATGGTGGATTCTTTTCTATTCTAGGTGGATCAGGTTGTGGCAAAACAACTTTATTGCGTATGATTGCAGGTTTTGAACAACAGACCTCGGGTGAGATTATTATTCGAGGTCAATCCATGCAAGGCATTCCGCCTGAACGACGACCTGTTAATATTGTGTTTCAAAATCTAGCACTATTCCCAATGATGAATGTGGAGAAAAATGTTGGGTTTGGATTACAACGGCAAAAACTACCTAAAAATGAAGTTAAACAACGAGTTGCCAGTATGCTAGAGCGTGTTGGATTGCATGGCTTTAATAAAAAAAATGTGAATGATCTTTCGGGAGGGCAACGACAACGAGTTGCTATTGCGCGTTCTCTAGTGCTTAAACCCTCTATTTTATTACTCGATGAACCACTGGGCGCTTTAGACAGAAAACTGCGTGAGCATATGAAAGTGGAGCTTAAATTATTGCAAAAGGAAATAGGCACAACCTTTATTTATATCACCCATGATCAATCAGAAGCATTGGTCATGAGCGATAAAGTAGCGGTTATGAATAAGGGGCAATTTGAGCAGATTGATGCACCAAGAAAGCTCTATAAAACTCCAAAAACCTCTTTTGTGGCAGGCTTTGTTGGTGAAAGTAATGAGTTTGATATAGAAAGTTATCTTGATAATCAAATAACAACGCAACACGGTTGGAAATTATCTAAACCTCATCTGGATTTTCAGCCAAAAAAGCTCTTTATCCGCCCCGAAGCCTTTATTTTAAACCCTCGCAAAGCATTAGCCCCTATTGAACGGGTTGAAATGAGAGTAAAAACGATTCTTTTTGATGGTTCTAATACCAAAATATCCACAGTTATAAAGGAAAGTGAAGAGGAGGTATTGATTGCATTACCGCAAAATGCACAGTTCGAAAATTTGCAAGAAGGCGATGTAATAAAAGTTGGCATTCATCCTGATGATTTAAAATGTTATCCCTAAGAGGTATGCATCGATGAAAAAGATAAACAGCATATTCTATCTCTTATTAATTCCTGTATTGGCTTGGTTGTTGATTTCCATCGTTGTTCCACATTTAGATTTACTGTTTAAATCGTTTCGCTTTGAAAATGATGACGGTTTAATGGTGTTTTCATTCAATAATTATCTCGCCTTTTTTGAAGATGATATTTACTGGCTTACCTTTGTAAAAACAGCCCTGTATTCGATTGCGGTTACCTTGCTTGCCTTTCTTGTCACCTTTCCCGTTGCCTTCTATTTAACCAAAGTAGTGGCAAAGAAATACAGTCGTTTTATGGTGTTATTGCTACTCATTCCAATTTGGATAGGCGAACTGGTCACTCTCTATGGTTGGATGATTTTACTCAGTGACAACGGTGTCATTAATCAATTTTTAATCTCTAGCGGTATCATTGATGCTCCGATTGAAATGCTTTACACCCATTTTAGTATGACCATTGGTCTATTGTATATGTCGATGTTATTTATGATTATTCCCATGATGTCAGCATTAGATAGCCTTGACGATAGCCTTATTGAAGCCGCTAGTGATTTAGGCGCTTCTAAATGGACTATCTTCAGACAGATCATTATCCCCTATACCGTTCCGGGGATTGTTTCAGGTGGTATTATCGTCTTTATGCTGGTTATTGGTGATTATGTCGCCCCGAATATCCTTGGGGGAAAAAGTTCACTCTGGTTTACGGAGCAAATCTACAATCAATTCCTCTCAACCTTTAATTGGAATGAAGGTGCAGCCTTTGGTTTCCTTTTATTATTACTCTCCTCTAGCATCGTCTGGTTGGCACTTAAATTAACAGGTCAAAAACTCGATAGGGTGGGATCATGATACGCACATTACCTAATTCCCCCTTATATGCCATTGGCTATCGGATTTATATCACTTTTTTTTATCTGTTTCTTCTTATGCCGTTAGTAACCATTTGCGTATTGGCATTTAATGATTCGAATTTTATATCATTACCTTGGAAAGGCTTTTCACTGGATTGGTTTTTCGCTAATAGCGAGGATAGATTAGGTCTTTTCGCAGATGATGAGTTGCTATTAAGCATCTGGACAAGCTTTAAAACAGGCTTTGTGGTGGCATTATTATCATTGATTATTGGTACCATAGCAGCCTTATTATTTGAGCAAGAAAAATTCCGCTTCAAAGGATTTCTGTATTTTTTAGCCCTCACTCCCTTGGTTATACCTGGAGTGATTCTTGGCATCTCTATTTTGCTCACTTCAACTTTTGCAGGGACTTATATCGAAGAGAATTTTGCTGTCGATGTGGAATTTTTACGACCTAGTTTCTGGCTGGTCGTTTTTGGACAATTTTCCTTTGCTACAACCTATGTGATGCTTTTAGTTGGCGCACGTTTAAAGAAATTTGATCATACACTCAAAGAAGCCGCCTTGAGTTTAAGAGCCACGCACTTGCAAGTGATTCGATTAATCATACTGCCTTTTTTACGTCCAGCACTGATTGGGGCTTTTATAGTGGCATTCCTGATTAGTTTTTCCAATTTCAATACCACCATTTTTCTTGTAGGATCAGACCCAACCCTGCCCGTTGATCTTTATTCTCGGATTAAATTTAGCTCAACCCCTGTATTAAATGCAGTCTCTTTTATGATCGTTGCCTTTATTACTCTTTCTGCTGTTATTAGTTTTGGATTAAATCGTAAGCGTGACCTCTAAATTAATAGAGATACTTTAAAAATAAATGCTAGTATTATCCTGAATCCGTAAGATGACGACGGCATGAGCTAAAAACTATCTGCATTAGACTCACGGATTTAGGATTATCTTTCCGATTAAAATTAAAACTTATAAGAAGGAAGTAGTTATGAAAGGAACTCATACCTATATTGTTGGAATACTTGTCTGTTTTGGATTAAGCAATACTGTTATTGCAGAGACGCTTTATAAGGTTAAAAATGTTGCACAAGGCAGTAGTTTACCCCTCAAGGAATATCCCTCAAAAAAAAGTCGTACTGTGGTTGCTTTACCGCATAATGCATCATGGTTATTGCGAAGAGATAAGGGGCGTAAGGTGGTCAATAAAGTTGTTTGGCGTAAGGTGCAATGGAATAAACACCAAGGTTGGGTGAGTCTGTATTACTTAGCCATTGATCCTATTGCTAGCCAACAGCTTGAAAAACGAAAAGCCTGTTTAAAAGACAAAAGAGTTACAAAAAAGCTTTGCTGTGGTTATAGTTTTGCAGACCGTCGGCGACCTTATCAACATATTCCTATTTTGAAAGTAAAAGATATTGCAGTGGGTAAGTCATTAATCTTGCAATCAAACCCTTGGGGAGGGAAAAAATTGGTTGCGCTTCCCCATGATGCCACTTGGATTGCAGATTTAGGACAACGTAAAAAGCGTTTAGATGGCACAGTTTGGGCGCATGTGCGTTGGAGTGGTGAAACAGGTTGGTTAAATATGGCAAAACTTAGTGATGACCCTGAGATGACCCGTATCGGTGATTGGAAACGTAAATTTTGTGCGCTTCCCCCTATTAATAAATGATAGATTTTGAACGCAATCCTGCACGTATTCAGCAACGATCTTTTGAGATGGTACGTAGGCAGGTGCAGATGGATCATCTCAATGAAATAGAGCAACAAGTCGCAGTGCGAATGATCTATGCCTGTGGTGATCCTTCTATTATTGATGATTTACGTTTTAGCAACGGTGCAATAGAGACAGGATTAAAAGCATTAAAGCATCAAACGCCGCTTTTATGTGATGTTAATTTGGTCATTGCAACATTGAATAAAAAGCTATTGCCCCACCCTCCCCTATGTTTTATTAATCAACAACAAGTTGTGATTGAAGCAAAACAAAAAAACTATACACGCGCTATGATCGCGGTAGAGCATTGGCAACCGCATATTAAGCAAAGTATTGTTTTAGTTGGCAATGCACCTACAGCTTTATTTCGTTTAATGGAATTGCTTGAAAAAAGAAAAATCGATCAACCTGCATTGATTATTGCCGTTCCTGTGGGTTATACAGGAGCGGCGGAATCAAAACAGTATCTTTGGGAGCATTATCAAAGCTTAGGGATAGAATGCATTGTTTTATTAGGTACACGCGGTGGTAGTGTATTAGCTGCAACGGCAATGAATGCCTTATTGAGCCATTATTATAGGGTGATATTTTGATTCATATAGTCGGGCTGGGTTTAGGCAATACTGAAACCCTAGCAATGGATGCGCTACAAGCAATTAAAACCGCATCACTGATTATTGGTTCACAACGTCAATTATGCTGTGTTAAGAACT
>JALVEA010000050.1 GCA_027008665.1 Thiotrichaceae bacterium
GTTGTTCATCAAAATGATGTGAAACGGCATAAGGCTCATTGACCCATGCTGGAATAACTCCTTCTTGATATAACTGCTCCATAATCGGTGCAACCGCTTGAGTGCGTTGCTCAAAATTTATTAAATCAGGATTTAAAAATAGCTGATTATTTTTAAGCTGAAATACATTTTCCCAGCGTATTAATTGCTGTGCAAATTGAGGACGAGTGAGTCCCATGATTTCATTGCCTATCACAAAATCCAGATATTCACTGCGATCAAATTGATGACAGGCTTGTACCCGTTCTAAATAACTCATTCTCCTACCCTGCTTAATACTTTATCCAACCATTTAGTCGGCAATAAACGCCGCAACATAGCAAATAAATGAGAAGGAAAGGTGACATAATAACGTGCTTTGGGATTGGGGCTTTCTAGGGCATGAATAACTTTTTTCAATACCGCCTCAGCAGGTAAAGTGAAAGGAACAACAGCGCCTTTTTTCTCCAATCTCTTGATACTCTTTTTATATAAATCCCGATGCACACTGCCTTGCATATCAATATTTTCTTTAAGCGTCACTAGGCTATTGGCTCTAAAGTTACTTTCAATTGGTCCGGGTTCAATCAATGATATTCTAATCCCTGTATTGCTTAACTCCAAGCGTAAGGTATCGGCAAAACCTTCTATAGCATACTTACTCGCATTATAAGCTCCTCGAAAAGGTAAGGAAACCAGCCCTAAAATGGAGCTATTAAAAATAATTCGTCCACGATTATTTTGTCGCATCATGGGAATCAGGCGATTATTTAACTCGATCCAACCAAATACATTCGCAGCAAATTGTTTTTCTATTGTAGCTCGACTTAAATCCTCTACCGCACCTGCTTGACCATAAGCCCCATTATGAAACACAGCATATAACTCAGAACCAACCAACAACATTAACTCATTTGCTAAATCTTGTACGCTTTCTGAATCAGCATAATCAAGACGTAAGCACTTCAGCCCTTCTGAGATCAAACGATCAACATCTTCTTGTTTACGCGCAGTTGCATAAACATTATAACCACGCGCTTTTAAACCTTTGGCAACGCAATAGCCAATACCACTAGAACAACCTGTCACGAGAACTGTATGCATTATTTATCCCTAAGAAGAAAACTTAGTCCTTTTCGAACTGTCATAAAAACTATATAAGTACTATTTTTGGTGGAAACTCAAAAAATTAAAGATTCGCGCTCAATATCCTATCAGAAAATAGACTTAGGGCAATGCTATAATCAAAGTGTGAAAAATAAACGCTACGTTGGGTGATATTAAATGATGTTGATAAAATTAAGAAAATACTTAATTACAGGGCTACTCGTTTGGGTTCCACTGGGAATCACTATTCTAGTGATTAAGTTATTGGTCGATTTATTGGATAAAACGCTCTTACTACTGCCTCAAGCATTACGACCTGAGACACTAATTGGTTTTGATATTCCAGGGTTAGGCATTATTCTAACCACCTTATTTGTCTTTGTTTCTGGTTTTATTATCACTAATTTTGCAGGAAAGCGCCTTATCTTATCAGGAGAAGATTTTCTAGAACGTATTCCACTGGTACGAAGTATTTATTCTGCGCTCAAGCAGGTCACAGAAACCATTTTAACCTCCGATAAAAACTCATTTCGTCAGGTAGTCTTAATCGAGTATCCACGCAAAGGCATCTGGACAATAGGTTTTCAAACCAGTGATAGCCCACATGAATTCAATCAACTATCCAAGCAAAAACTATTAACTATTTTTGTACCAACAACACCCAATCCCACTTCTGGTTATATTTTAATGATGCCAGAAAAAGACGTGCAAAAATTAGATATGGATGTGGAAGATGCACTTAAAATGGTGATGTCATTAGGAGTAGTAACCCCAAAATAAATCACTAATTAATTTTTAAAGCCCGGCAACACCCTTTCATTTCTTTACCATTATGCTTAACCGTTACAGCATAAGGAACTTTTTGCTTACTCAAGGTATCATTACAACGTTGATAACTGTAACGAATTTCTAAATCTATTTTGTCTTTACTGGTATTCCCTTTTAAATGTGTTTTCTTAGCCGTATTCCATTTATTTTTTTGCTGTTTCTTATAGGTAATAGGAAGCAGTGTAGTGGACTTACCTGTAAAAACTTTCAACGCCTTAGGATAAACATCAACCCGCCAAAACGGTTGTATATTGCCACATCTTAAAATCCATTGATTAACACTAACACCGGTCTCAATTGGCTTTGCAGAAGAGCTTTTTGCTTCTTGTTTCGCTATTTTACCAACCTCCTTCTCTTGTTTTGGCTTCTTATATTGCTCTGCTGATATTTTTGATGATTTAATCTCCACTGGCTTTAAAAAATATTGACTAACCCATCCCTGCTTGCCCTGCCAATTAATTTTCACCCATACCGTCTCACCCACTGAAACCTTCTTACCTAATAAGGAAATAGAATCAGCATTCGCAGGGATTTTCGCAATAACAGCACTTTTTACACCCGGTTTTGAGCGGAGATTCAAACTATCCCAACTTTTCACATTAGTAATTTGCTGTATAGAGTCATCATTAGCCACCACTGAGGAAGTTATGATTAATAATAAATAAAATATTTTCATAATCGGCATCTTTTTCACCCTGATTCTCTCCTGTATTCCATTACAAATTGCTTTGAATCACCCAAGTATAGAGTAGTTTTAGCAAGCATCTGTCCGTCATATCATTGAATGCTTTACATTTATACATACTCCGTATTGTTTTTCACCATCATTTATTTTTATTTTCTAAATCAGTACCAAAAAAACGAAGATATTGGACATAATTGAGGACAACTTCTAATCATTGAGACAGCTTTTCCGTTTTCTCTCATGTATTATCTGTACAGATTTTTCGGTATAAATAGATACCTTGTTACAAATTAGGATTCCCCTCATGCCCCATTACCAACACCATGTTTTTATTTGCACCAATCTACGCGAGGATGGTTCACAATGTTGCCAACAACATAACGCACAAGAGATGCGTGATTATATGAAAAAACGAAGTAAGAAATTAGGTTTAGTAAGATCAGGACAGGTACGCATTAATACCGCAGGATGCTTAAACCGTTGTGATTATGGACCTGTGATGGTGGTCTACCCTGAGGCTGTTTGGTATAGCTTTGTGGATGAGGAAGATATTGATGATATTTTAGAACAGCATTTAATTAATGGAAAAATCGTTGAACGCTTAAATATTGATGGTAAAAGTCAGTGTTAAATTATTTTTCATTTCTTAAACAACAGTTTCCCTATTATTTGCAATTAATTCGTTTTAATCGTCCAATAGGTACTTATTTACTGCTTTGGCCGACGTTATGGGCGCTTTGGTTTGCCGCTAAAGGTCTCCCTGATTTAAAAATCTTACTGATTTTTTGTTTAGGTGTCTTTGTAATGCGCTCGGCAGGTTGTGCTATTAATGATTTTGCTGACCGTAAAATTGACGGGCATGTTAAACGTACAAAAGATCGCCCATTAGCAACGGGAAAAATAACGGCTAAAGAAGCACTTATTGTCTTTGCAACACTGTCACTGCTTGCTTTTGTACTGGTATTACAATTGAACCTTGCCACTATTTCACTCTCTAGTATTGCCTTATTATTAGCCGCAAGCTACCCCTTTACCAAACGCTTCCACTCCTTGCCACAGGTACATCTAGGAGCTGCCTTTGCATGGGCAGTGCCAATGGCATTTACCGCTATCACCAATGAAACACCACCACTGATTGCATGGCTTTTATTTGCAACCACCCTACTTTGGACAACCGCTTACGACACCCTTTACGGCATGGTAGATCGTGATGATGATTTAAAATTAGGAATGAAATCAACCGCCATCTTATTTGCCGATAAAGATAAGCTAATAGTTGGCATATTACAGCTCTTAACCCTTATCTTACTCTTGATAATCGGCTATTTAGCCTCACGCGGAGGTTTTTATTATGCGGGCATCGCAGGAGCGACAATACTATTTATGTATCAACAAAAACTAATTAAAGAACGTGAACCACAAGCCTGTTTTCAAGCTTTTTTAAATAATCACTGGCTGGGAATGGTGGTGTTTATTGGTTTAGCGATTGATTATTTTATTTATCCATAATGTTATTTGGTTGTGAGGCTTCAGATAAACCCCGTCGCTCTAAAAGAGAAAATTAAAATCTCTGCATTGAAACTATCAGCATTAAGAGTATTCATCTTGTAAAAGGATGGAATTAAAAATATAGTTTTTCAGATAAATAATTTCCAAATAGTCTTCAACAGGTTATGCCAAATTCCTTGCGCATTTTCCTGCTGTTTCAATTCGCTCAAGAAGCGTCTAATTTGACTCTAAAAATACCACGTCATTACGAAGAGTTTTGTAAATTTATTCACAAACGACGAAGCAATCTCTTTAAAGTTATGAGCTAAATCCAAAAGATTGCTTCGTCGTTAATTAGCTACGCTAATCAAGCTCCTCGCAATGACGTGCTAGAAAAAGTGTAAACTACTTTTTTAGATACATGAAGATACCGTGATTTTCTATAAAAAATCACTCTTTAGATTTAGGTTGTCGTGCTGCTTTTTTTCTTTCATTTTCGGTTAATAGTTTTTTACGCAGACGAATGCTTTTAGGTGTGACTTCGACTAGTTCATCGTCGTCAATAAATTCTAGGGCTTGTTCTAGGGTCATTTTTATTGGTTTGGTTAGGATAAGATTTTCATCTGTCCCTGCGGCGCGGATATTGGTTAGTTGTTTTGCTTTGGTTGGATTAACAACTAGGTCATTATCACGGCTATGGATACCTAATAACATGCCTTCATAGACAGGTTCTGCATGACCTAAGAAGAGTTTGCCACGTTCTTGTAGGTTAAACAGGGCATAGGCGAGGGCTTTGCCAGTTGCATTGGAGATTAATACGCCATTATTACGTTGACCAATTTCTTCATTTTTATAAGGGCCGTAATGATCAAAGGTGTGATAAAGTAAGCCTGTACCTGAGGTCATGGTCATAAAGTCGGTGTGGAAACCAATT
>JALVEA010000051.1 GCA_027008665.1 Thiotrichaceae bacterium
TATTCCATCACGATACGTGCAGGAGCATCTGTATCACAGGCAATCCCTGCGAGTTCTTCAGGGCTAATATCCACGGGTGAGCCATTAAATGCTTGGCGAACTAGTAAGGGTTTTTGTTGCCAATAGTCATTTAAAAAATCTTGATAACTGAGACCGCCTAAAAGGGGCTGTTGGGTGTCAGGATTCATAATTAAATGCTCTTTGCTTGCTTGATCGCATTACCAATATAATTAGCAGGTGTCATGGCAAGTAATCTATCTTTTGCCGCTAAGGGTATGTCTAGCTTATTAATAAATACTTGTAGGTCTTTTGCGCTAATACGTTGCCCTCGTGTGAGTTGTTTTAATTTTTCATAGGGTTTTTCGATATGGTAGCGGCGCATAACGGTTTGTATTGGCTCTGCTAATACTTCCCAATTATTATCCAGATCGGTTGCAAGTGCTGCCTCATTAACCTCTAATTTACTAATGCCTTTTAAGGTGGATTGAATCGCAATACTGGTATGTCCTATGCCGACACCTAATGTTCTTAAAACGGTCGAGTCGGTTAAATCCCGTTGCCAACGTGAAATAGGTAATTTTTGTGATAAATGCTTCATCAGCGAATTGGCAATCCCTGCATTGCCTTCTGCATTTTCAAAGTCAATCGGATTGACTTTATGTGGCATAGTTGAGGAACCGACTTCTCCTGTAATCACTTTTTGTTTGAAGTAACCAATGGAAATATAACTCCAGATATCCCGACAAAAATCAATTAAAATAGTATTAAAGCGTACCGTTGCATCAAATAATTCAGCAATATAATCGTGCGGTTCAATTTGAATTGTGTAAGGGTTCCATTCAAGTCCGAGTGATTCCACAAAGTTTTTCGCAAATACCTCCCAATCAATCTCAGGATAAGCACTGAGATGGGCATTATAATTACCAACAGCGCCATTGATTTTTCCGAGTAATGGGACTTGTTTAATTTGATCATATTGACGTTGTAATCGATAGACCGTATTTGCCATTTCCTTACCTAATGTGGAAGGTGAAGCAGGTTGTCCATGCGTGCGGCATAGCATCGGTATTTCTGCATAATCATGTGCCATTATGGTGATTGCGCTGATAATCTGTTTAATTTCTTCTAATAAAACTGTTTCACGTCCTCCTTTTATCATAAGAGCATAGGAGAGATTATTAATATCTTCAGAAGTGCAAGCGAAGTGTATAAATTCACTCACTGCATGGATCTCCGCATTATCCGCAATTTTTTCTTTTAAAAAGTATTCAACCGCTTTTACATCATGGTTTGTTGTGCGTTCAATTTTTTTAACACGTTCGGCATCTGCTTCAGAAAAATGTTCTATGATATTTTCGAGATAAGCATTGGCTTTAGCAGAAAATTGAGGCACTTCATTAATATCAGTATGTTGTGCAAGGGCTTGTAACCAGCGTATTTCAACTAAGACACGGTATTTTATTAATCCAAACTCGCTAAAATAAGGGCGTAATGCACTGGTTTTGCTGGCATAGCGACCATCAACAGGAGCAAGGGCGGTGAGGGTGGACGGGGTGTTAAAAGAAGATAGACTCATAGGATAATTATTAGTATTTAAGTTTCCGACAAATTGGTATAAAAACACACACAAAACCCAACTAATTGATATATCATTAAATCAACGAGGGGAGAGTATTTTCTATACTGCGTAAAGTGTCATGAAAAAAGGTTAAAAAATAAGTAAAAAAATAATATAAACCTATATTTAGCTTGAAAATATAAGTTGAAGTACAACTATAGCTGGTTTAAATTAGATTATTAATAATTAATAGAGATGCCCTGCATTTTTTGCGAGATAAGTTGCAGAGTATTCCAGCATGAGTAATATCCCAATGGTTAAATTCTTAGCTATATGTACACTATCATTGTTAACGACAGTGCTTAACGCGATGGAATTGCCTGATTTCGTCAAATTGGTTAAAGAGCATAGAGCTGCTGTAGTGAATATCAGTATTGAAAGAGAAGAATATCAACAGCAAAAAGTCTTACCCTATAAAAAAGAATTGCCAGAGGGTGATAATAATATTGGCAGGCATTCTTTTCAGGATGAAGAGCCTTTGAACGAAGAACCTTTGGATGATGAACTAAGTTCTCTTGGTTCAGGTTTTATTCTATCTTCTGATGGCTATGTGGTAACAAATTACCATGTAGTGAGTGGCGCGGATAAAATTATCGTCAAGCTCAGTGATCGTCGTGAATTATCGGCAACGCTTATTGGTAGCGATAAACGTAGCGATATTGCTTTATTAAAAATTGAAGGTTCTCATTTCCCAGCGCTTAAAGTAGGAAGTTCCAGTGAACTGGAAGTAGGGGAATGGGTGGTTGCAATTGGTTCACCCTTTGGTTTTGATCATAGCGTTACAGCAGGAATTGTAAGCGCAAAAGGACGCAGTTTACCTGAAGAAAACTATGTGCCATTTATTCAGACTGATGTTGCAATTAACCCCGGTAATTCAGGGGGGCCTTTATTTAATATGAAGGGTGAAGTGGTCGGAATTAACTCACAGATTTATAGCCAATCGGGGGGGTTTATGGGCGTTTCCTTTGCCATCCCTGCTGATGTTGTAACTGATGTGGTGGGGCAACTTAAATCGACAGGGCGCGTTAGGCGTGGTTGGCTTGGTGTGTATATTCAGGAGGTTACGGTTGGTTTAGCGAAATCTTTTGGTTTGAGTGAACCATCAGGGGCATTAATTGCTGAGGTGATTAAAAAAGGTCCTGCTGATTCAATATTAAAGCAGGGTGATATTGTGCTTGAATTTAATCATGAAAAAATAGATATGGCATCTGACTTAACCATTATTGTTGGTAGAACTGCTTTTGATAAAAAAATTGATGTGAAAATTCGCAGAGATGGTCATACACAAATCGTTAAACTAAAATTAGGTGAACTGCCACCCCCTAAAATAGTAAAAAAAGTGCAAAGCCACCCTAAACTAATTGTAAAAGCGAATACAGTGATGGGAATGGAATTAGAAAATTTAAGCATTAAAAGTCGCCAAAAATTACAAATTAAAGAGGGGATACGTGTTGTATCGATCGGTCCAGGGGCAGCCTATAAAGCAGGGATGCAAGTAGGTGATATTATTAAAACATTTAACGGGCAATCAATAACCAGTATTAAGCAATTTAAACTTTTAGTCGATGGTTTGCCAAATTCAACTCCTGTTGCAGCCTTGGTGTTACGTGATGGAATGGCACAATTTGTAGCCTTTCTAGTTGAGCATGAATAAAAAAATCAGTGAGGAAATAATCTCAAATTCAAACACACTAATAGTGTATTATCGCCAAGGCTGTCATCTGTGTGAACAAATGCTAGTCTCTTTATATCAGCAACAGAAAATACATCAAAGCGGTGTTGCATTTGAGATTAAAATTATTGATATTGATAATAATCCTAAATTATTGCAACAATACAATGTTGATGTTCCCGTTGTGATGTACCAAGATGAAGTAATTTTTTATCATTTTTTTGATGAAAAAGAATTTAAATATACCTTAAAGAAAATGAAAAAGTGATAATACTTAATGGCTGAAGCAAACCAAAATATACGAAATTTTTCCATCATAGCGCATATTGATCATGGTAAATCAACGCTTTCTGATCGTTTCATCCAGTATTGTGGTGGTTTGAGTGATCGAGAAATGGATTCGCAAGTGCTTGATTCAATGGATATTGAGCGAGAACGTGGTATTACGATTAAGGCACAAAGTGTCTCTTTAGACTATAAAGCACGAGACGGTAATATTTATCATCTTAATTTTATTGATACCCCAGGACATGTTGATTTTTCCTATGAGGTTTCGCGCTCACTCTCTGCTTGTGAAGGTGCATTACTGGTTGTCGATGCATCGCAGGGTGTTGAAGCGCAAAGTGTTGCGAATTGCTATACCGCCATTGACCTTGATTTGGAAGTGGTGCCTGTTTTAAATAAGATTGATTTACCCGCAGCGGATGTTGATCGCGTTAGTGTAGAAATTGAAGAAGTCATTGGCATTGATGCAACCGATGCCATTCATGTGAGCGCTAAAACAGGTCTTGGGATTGAGGATTTATTGGAACAATTAGTGGAGCGTATTCCACCGCCTAAAGGTGATCCCGATGCACCATTGGAAGCGTTGATTATTGATTCATGGTTTGATAACTATCTAGGTGTCGTTTCTTTAGTACGCATCAAACAAGGACGCTTGCGTAAAAAGCAAAAAATTAAAGCCATGTCTACAGGAATGTCTTTTCAAGTAGATCGTGTTGGTGTTTATACCCCTAAAAGTGTTGATCGTGAGACATTGGAAATTGGAGAGGTTGGCTTTGTTATTGCAGGTATTAAAGATATTGAAACCGCTAAAGTTGGCGATACCATTACTGATTTAAAAAATCCAGCTAAAACCCCCTTAAAAGGATTTAAAGAAGTTCAGCCGCGTGTTTTTGCGGGCGTTTTCCCTGTGAATGCAGAAGATTTTGAAAATTTACGCGAAGCATTGGATAAATTGCATTTGAATGATGCATCACTGCATTATGAACCTGAAACCTCGGAAGCGTTAGGCTTTGGTTTTCGCTGTGGTTTTTTGGGTATGTTGCATATGGAAATCATTCAAGAGCGATTGGAGCGTGAATATAATTTAGATCTTATTACCACTGCGCCCACGGTTGTCTACGAAGTGGAACAAACTAATGGGGCAGTGATTGAAATTCATAATCCAGCCCAATTACCCGTAGTTAATAAAATTGAAGAAATACGTGAGCCTATTATTCGTGGCACTATTATGTTGCCACAAGAATATGTAGGTAATGTGATTTCACTTTGTATAGAAAAGCGTGGTGTACAAAAAGACATGCGCTATTTAGGCGCTCAGGTAACCTTGTCCTATGATTTGCCATTGAGTGAAGTAGTATTGGATTTCTTTGATCGCTTAAAGTCTGTCAGCCGAGGCTATGCTTCTTTTGATTATGAGTTGGATCGATTTGAGCCAGCCCCATTAGTTAAGGTTGATATTCTAATCAATGGCGATAGAGTTGATG
>JALVEA010000052.1 GCA_027008665.1 Thiotrichaceae bacterium
GCTCGTTGCCGCACCAGCTTCATGCCCTCCCCAACTATCATTGGAAATACCATAATAAACAGGTACATCAATCCAGATACCATCCACTCCACTTGCGGCTAATTCTTTGAGTCGATTAATAAAATAGCCACGATAAGCTGAATTTGGCGATAACCATGCGCTTTCCATGCCAGGCTCTACCCAATCTTCTTGTGAGCCATAAAAAACCGCGGGTTCATTATTAAATCCCCTTTGTACCCAATCAGGATGATCTTTAAACATACTATTTGCTAAAGTTTCGCCATTAACGGTATTTACCTCCAAAGAGGTGATATAAACCACTGTTTTCATCCCCTGAGCATGTGCCTTATTAGTGACCCGTTGCACTAAATTAACTCTAGCGGTAAAAGCGGCATCACTCAAATATTCACTAAACCCAGGATCAAGTTCTAACACTGAAACACGCTCGGCTTTACGTTGTGCAATAATCAGATCTAACTCTGCATCGGTATTCTCAACATCAGGCTCCATATTAGCCACACGCGCTTTAATAGCCCATTCAGGAATAGGCGTAGCTTGCACTAAACCCGATATTAAAATGAGCAATATACTTGCCATAATAAAGTAGCAAGTCGTTGATATTCTTTTCATAAACCTTTCCTCTTAACCTTATTCTTTAAGGTCTTTATTCATCATTTTTCGAAGAAGAACACGTTAATAAAGAATTTGAATGTTTTTAATTCACTAAAGGAGGGAAATAACAGATAAAGAAGCAAGATTTGATATTTATTGATCAGAAGCGGATACATTTCAATTAAATATAGATATTTACATAATACAAGCATTGCCCTAATTTGTAGCGGATATCATATTAAATGCCTTTAAATAGTGCGGTTATTATCTATAAAATTTAATTATTTATTCTAATTAGTTTTTTAAAATTAATTGCATTACCATCAGT
Organism: Thiotrichaceae bacterium; assembly: GCA_027008665.1. Taxonomy (GTDB): domain Bacteria; phylum Pseudomonadota; class Gammaproteobacteria; order Thiotrichales; family Thiotrichaceae; genus JAGLBW01. The sequence continues at coordinate 941 of JALVEA010000052.1, forward strand.
AATAAGTAAATAATACCCACCTCGTAAAACTCTATCTTATTGTTAAATATATATTATTACTCTAAACAATCAACTCTGAAAAAAGATAATTCCTCTTCCTTATATCTTATATTTCCTTCAAGAATACATATTGGCATAGAAGTTGCTTAACATATCCTGAATTAAACCACCAAAAACAACTATTGGAGTAAGTAAATGAAGTGGTCAACTTTATTTTTGAGCATTCTGTCTCTGTTATTTATATCATCTGCAATTTCAAGCCCTAATACGGGTAATGGTTGGTGGGATACAAATCCGCCACCGATAAAGAATCAACAACAAGCTCAGCAAAATGCACCTGTTGCGCCTTCTACTTCTGCATCTACCGTTCCAGCAGTGCCTGTCAGTGCAACAACGAAAGCTACACCCCCTGCACAATCTAAAACAGAGGTTGCAATGGATGCTAAGGAGCCTGTTAAAATCCTTGAGGGTTTTGATCATCTCAGTCGTGAGAGTGCAACCTGTATGTCCTGTCACCGTGAGAAGACACCAGGTATTTATGATCAATGGGGGCATTCAAAGCATTTTGCTGCCAATGTAGGGTGTTATGAATGTCATAAAGCAGACAAGAGTGATAAAGATGCGATTATGCATAAAGACTTTGTTATTTCAGTGATTGTTTCACCTAAAGATTGCTCGACTTGTCATAAGAAAGAAGTGGAAGAATTTGATCGCAGTCATCATGCAACAGCGGGCGATATTCTCGGTTCATTAGATAATGTACTTGCAGAAGTAGTGGAAGGTGCGCCGACTTTATCAGGTACATCACCTATTACCGCAATGGGTTGTGGTGCTTGTCATGGTTCGATAGTCCGCGTTAATTCTGATGGTTCACTGGATAAATCTAGCTGGCCGAATACAGGGATTGGACGGATTAATCCCGATGGTTCAAAAGGGGCTTGTTCGGCGTGTCATTTACGTCACAATTTCTCTGCCGAGCAAGCGCGTCGTCCTGAAGCCTGTGGTCGTTGTCATTTAGGGCCTGATCATCCACAAAAAGAAATCTATGAAGAGTCGGCTCACGGCATTGCCTATCGTGCTAATCAAGACAAGATGAATCTGGATTCGAGTAAATGGATTGCGGGTGAAGATTATACCGCAGCCCCTACCTGTGCCACCTGTCATATGTCGCGCACTAAAAATTTACCTGTGGATCATGATATTGGTAATCGTATCGCGTGGAATTTACGCGCACCTGTTTCGGTTCGAGTGGATGCTAAATCAGTGAGTCAAGGTAAAGACGCAAAGCCTTGGTTAGAGCGTCGCAAGGATATGAAATCGGTTTGTCGTTCCTGTCATGGTGACAATATTGTCGACAATCATTTTGAGCAGTTAGACACCTTTGTGAAGACATTTAATGATAAATTCCTAATTCCTGCTAAAAAGCTAAGTATTGCCTTGTTAAAAAATGGTCTGCGCGATAAAACCAAGTTTAATGAGAATATTGAGTGGAATTATTTCTATCTCTGGCATCACGAAGGTCGTCGCGCACGTCATGGTGCTGCCATGTTTGCACCTGATTATGTGCATTGGGAAGGGGTATTTGAAGTCGCGCATCGCTTCTATATGGAAATTGTGCCTGAAGTTAAAGAACTCATCCATAAAGCAAAGCAAAACGGTAATACCAAGGGTGCTGAGGTAATTGAAAAGTTATTGAATGAAATTCTGGATTCCCCCATGCATCGCTGGTTTAAGGGCGCTAAGCCTCCAAAAGCTTGGCGACCTTCGGATGATGATAATCATGGTTTCAATATTATGAAAGCAAAGATAAAGGCAGAAGCAGAAGCGGCTAAGGCAGAGAAAGCCGCTACTAAAGCAAAGCAGTAATTTATCTTATGAGTGCCGTATTCAGTTAATACGGTACTTTCCCCTTTCCCGTATAAAGTCGAGTCGAATATGGAAACGAAATTAATTGAATTAATCTATTCTCAGGACACGCTATTTTTGCTGATGTCAGGTGTATTGGTGATGTGGATGGCAACAGGCTTTGCAATGCTAGAGTCTGGCATGGTACGGACTAAAAGTGTGGCTGAAATCCTCACTAAGAATATCGCTCTATACGCCATTGCTTGCATTATGTATATGTTTATGGGCTATAACATAATGTACGGTAGCAGTGATAGTGCATGGATTCCTTCACTAAGCTTCTTCCTTGGAAGTGATAATAATGTTGCCGACGTGGTGGCTTCGGGTGGCAAATTAGGCTTCTCCAAACAGGTTGATTTTTTCTTTCAAATGGTCTTTGTGGCTACCACCATGTCAATTGTGTCAGGCAGTGTGGCAGAACGTATGAAGCTTTGGTCATTTCTTGTTTTTTGCGTGGTAATGACCGCTGTTATTTATCCCATTGAAGGTTATTGGAAATGGGGTGGTGGTGTTTTAGATCAAATCGGCTTCCTTGATTTTGCAGGCAGTGGCGTAGTGCATCTTGCAGGGGCATCGGCAGCTTTAGCAGGTGTTTTATTACTTGGTGCGCGTAAAGGTAAATATGTAAAACGTCCCGATGGCAAATTACAGCCGATGGCAATTCCTGGTTCTAATATGACCTTCGCTACCCTAGGCACGATGATTTTATGGATGGGCTGGTTTGGCTTTAATGGTGGCTCGCAACTTAGTATCACTTCTGTTGAATCTGCTAATTCCGTCGCCTTAATCTTTGTTAATACCAATATGGCAGCGGCAGGTGGTTGTATTGCCGCCTTGATTTTATCTCGCTTATGGTTTGGTAAAACGGATTTAACCATGGGCTTAAATGGCATATTAGCAGGGCTGGTTGCCATTACTGCCGAACCACTCACTCCAACACCAGGCTTGGCTACTTTTATTGGTATTGTGGCTGGCTTAATTGTGGTGGTTTCTATTATTCAGCTTGATCGTATTGTTAATATTGATGATCCTGTTGGTGCTATTTCTGTGCATGGTGTGGTTGGTATTTGGGGATTATTAGCCGTGGTTTTATCCAATCCCGCTGCCAGTTTCTTTGCACAATTAGGCGGTATTGTGCTGATCTTTACGTGGACATTTGGGATGAGCTATCTAACATGGAAAATACTTAAAGTAACTATGGGTATTCGTCTCTCTGAACTTGAAGAATACGAAGGTGCTGATATTTCTGAAATTGGTCTGGAAGCGTATCCTGAATTTACCCAAAAATTGTAAAGAACTCTGTATGAAATATTTACTACATTGCCTTATTGTCTGTCTATTTTTGCTAGCTCAACCATTGGCAACTTATGCCTCTGATAAAGCGGTCGATCATTCTGATAAGGATTTAGCTAGCCAAACGACCAGCGCAGATGGCAAAAAAAGGCTGGATAAACAGCAAATCAGTGATGCTGATTGTTTAGATTGTCATGGTCAAAAAGGTTTTGCTGTTCCTGTGGGAGATAATGGCTCTCCGCCTTATCGACATTTAGATGTTGATGCCCATGCTCTAAAAAATAGTGTGCATGGTCAATATAGTTGTCTCGATTGTCATGGTGATATACAACAATTGCCGCATAAAAAAGACTTAAACACCGTTGATTGTGTCTCCTGCCATCTCAAACAAAGCGAAGGTTCCGCACCTCTACGGACTCCTTGGTTGACGAATGATACGGTTAATATTGTTATTCAGACAAAACGTTACGCACATTCTATCCATGCGATTACAAAAGGTGCAGAAAATAGCAATGAGAGCAATGCCAGTTGTGCAGATTGTCATACAGCTCATTATGTCTATCGCTCAGATGATAGTCGTTCTACCTCCCACAAACTCAATGCCCCTGAAACCTGTGGTAACTGTCACACCAAAGAGCTAAGCGAATACCAACAATCCATTCATGGTGCAAGCCGTAAAACCCCTTGGAAGGGCGATAGTGCCACCTGTACCGACTGCCATTCAGCACATCAAATTGGTGAAAAAGGGGCAACCACAGCCAATCGCGTCATTACTGAGCAATGCGGTAACTGCCACGAACAACAAGTGAAAAGCTATAAAGCCACTACACACGGTCAATTAGCATGGTTAGGCGATAAAGATGTGGCTCAATGTAAAGACTGCCACAATCCACATAGCACACATA
>JALVEA010000053.1 GCA_027008665.1 Thiotrichaceae bacterium
CTGATTGGAGTATCTCAAGAGGCGCATAGTTATTCTACGCAACGATTGAGATGATTCAAACAGGGACAAAAGGGCAAGTAAGATTGGTAAATTCATTGCTTGGAGCTTCCTTATGCTACCTTTTCTACTCACATGACTCCCTAATTAAATGTTGAAACCAAGGTAAATCTCTAATCGAGTCTAAATCCTTCTCTTCACGTAAATGTTTGCAATGCAAAGGGTTGCTGTCTACTGTAAGTTGTTCTAGCCAGTCTTGAGCTGCCTCTGTGTTGCCTTCTTTAGCGTATTCACAAGCTAGATTATAGATTGAATAATAATTTTTCAACGCATCAACTTTCATAATTAATTGCTCTATCTGTTGATAGATAACCACTTTTTCAGGATCACTGACTAATTCACTTGCACCCATATTTTCATCATCATCATAGCCATTAATATCTTCAAAATATTCGGGGGCTGACTGCATAATTTTATGATAGGTATTAGTTGCATTCACTAAATAACATTCATCTTGTCGATGATTTTCTGCCAATTTGTAATTAGCATAGCCAACGTGCAATAGAGCAAGGGTATTATTTTCATTTTCAGCTAATAAGGTTTCCCAATAAACAATTGCTAATTGCCATTGATTTTGATATTCGGCAAGTAATGATTTTGCTTGTAAAATCTCATCAAAATTGATATTTCCCTCTTCTAACATGGTGCTAAGCACTAAACGATCAGCTTCTGTTGCCTCATAATCTACAGGCTGTTGTAATAAGTATTTCAATTCTTTTTCAACCGCTTGCCTACGCTCGTAACTTTGTTTTCTCTCATTATCTAGCTTGTTTAATTTATTACTAAAGTTTTTAAGTAGCTCGCCATGGGTTACTTTTAATGAGTCAACCGCATGATGATGTTGTGCTGCTTGTCCTGAGAGTTTAATAATATTGTCTTCTGTTTGTTCAAGACGGGCAGTTAATTGCAATGCTTTTGCTTCTGGCTGAGGTTTACGCCGTAGTAAGGCAAGTGAAAAAAGAGATAATCCCAATGCTGAGGCGCTTAATATTGCTAATAAATAAAGTAGAGTACTGTCTTTCTTTGCTTGTTTTTTATTTTCATAGCTAAGTTGTTGTTGCTTTAGAGTCTCTAATTGTTGTTGTAATAATTGCAGTTGTGTCTCTGTTGCAATTTTTAGATCAGACTGTTTTTGTAGAACTTCTTTAAAGCTTAAATTTTGCTTTTTTAGTTTTTTAGTTAGGGTGTTATTTTGTTTTTTAAGACTATTAACAGCGTAATTAAGGGAGGATAAAGTAGGTTTTCTAGCAAAAGAAGACGTTGAATTAACTGCCAGACTAAAAATAACTAGCATAAAAAAAGATTTAAGCGACATAATGTGGATAGTAAGCGATAAAGGGACGCTTACTATACTGCTAAGAGCATAGACATAAAAGCTTATAAAACAATCATATCAAGCAGTTTAAGCTATTTTCAATAACTAAACTGCAATCTTCGTCATAACAACATGTTGTATCCCCTTACGCTCTTCATCAAAACGACGATAACTCCTTTCAGAATTTGAACCTATCAAATTAAGTGATGCTTCAATTTTTCCATTACATTGCAAACTATTGAAAAACAAATAAGCCTCATTGACATCATCTGTTTCCATATAACGACAAAGATCCACTACATGAATATTATTTCCATGCAGATAACCTTTTTTATCTAGCTTTGAAATGGCTTCTAAAATACGTTTTTCTTGATGCGCTTTGTAAATATTCACAATCACAACAACGATAGCTAAAACAATCAATATAGCTAATATGATTATAATTACCATAATATTCCCCTTTTTTCCTTATTTCAGTTTTAGAACCATCATCCATTCTTAAGGTTCCTCACCAATCCCAATCATTATTTTTTTGTTTGTTATAAGTATAATATATCATTGTGATCATATATCGATCAATAAATATAATTAATTAGATAGAAAAGTATAAATAATCAGGAGAAAGGGGGTTGAAAAACTATCTACACGGCAAAAGAAAAATACTAAAGGAATGCAAGCTTTTATACAGTAGATAAAATGCAAGCAATGCTAACATTGCTAATATCACATAACTTCCCGTATTAAAAAACACCTGATTAAAGACAATCAGATGTCCGCTAGCTTGAAAACTATGATAAATATTAAGAATAAGAGTAGGTAGAGGAATTAAAAATATAAGGCTGAAAATGCCATTTAATAGATTGTTTTTTGTTGTTGTTGTCATGTCTTGAAATAAAGTAGGTGGTTGATTGTAAGAAAGATTAAGGAATAAGCATTCAATGCATCCTCATTCCTTAAAACCTTGAAAGATATTCAGTAACTGTAAAGACAGAATGCTGAATTGATGATGAATATTCCCCCTTAATTTGGATAATAATCAGTATATTGCTGATAGATGGAAAGAAGAGACGCTAATATTAACAAAAACTATCTTAAAATAAAGAATATTTATTAATCAGTGAACTTCACCCAAGGATATTTGCTATCCCGTTTTACAAAGTTCCAATATAGATTTCCAGAATTTCGCCACGGATCGAGCACAATACCATCAGCAACATTTTTGCCTTTTGCAGAGACGACCAAGGTGTTATGTTCTTTCCAATAATTACGACGAAATGCAACCGCATGGTGAAAATCGAGTGTTTTTAGCGGTTTTTTACCTAACTGTTTTCCCATATCACGTGTCCATTGCCAACATAGACCATTTTTACGATAACCATAGTTGACCAATACATTTTGTAATAAAGGCGGAGAGACGAGTTGGTATTGATTGGCTAAAACCATGGGATACATAACTGCCTCTCGTGCTACAAAAGAGGCTTCTTGAGGATCAATATGAGGCCCTAATGACATAAGTGCTTTTTTTAGTGCTAATATTTTATTTTGCTCTGCGGATGTAATCGCCGAAACAGTAGTGATTTTTCTTTTAGAATCATAAGCTACATCTTTATAACGAACGTTAGTGCAAGCGGATAAGAGTAATAAAGAGCCAAGAAGTAGTATTATATGTGCCCTATTTCTCTGTGTACTGATCATAAATATTCCTCTTTAGTGAAATGCATCAAATAGTTGACATCGACATCTTTTCCTAGTTTATAACTTTGAAATAAGGGGTTATAGCTCATACCAGTAATATCATTTAATACTAAACCTTGATGCCTTGCCCATGTTTCTAATTCAGATGGGCGTATAAATTTTGCATACTGATGTGTGCCTTTAGGTAACATATTGAGTATATATTCAGCCCCTACAATTGCAAAAGCGAAAGCCTTAGGGTTACGGTTAATGGTTGAAAAAAAGACATGCCCATCTGGTTTAACTAACTGACTACAAGCCGCAATCACAGAGCTAGGTACGGGTACATGCTCTAGCATTTCCATACAGGTAACCACATCATATTGTCCTGCTTGTTTTTGTGCTATTTCTTCGACTGTAATTTGTTGATAATCAATTTCAACCCCTGTTTCAAGGCTGTGCAACTCTGCAACCGACAATGGCGCTTCGCCCATGTCAATCCCTGTAACCTGTGCGCCACTAACGGCCATGCTCTCTGAAAGAATGCCGCCACCACAGCCAATATCAATCACTTTTTTGCCTTGTAGCCCACCTGAATTTTGATCAATATAATGTAGTCTTAGCGGATTGATATCATGTAGTGGCTTGAATTCACTGTTTATATCCCACCAGCGATGTGCTAATACTTCAAATTTTTCTATTTCTCTGCTATCAACATTTCGATCAATCGTTTGCATTTTCAGTTTCCACAGTTAGCTATTAGTTACGCTATTATATAGCGATTAGATGCAATTAGGAATTAGCGGTGAAATAATACCGCATTGATCATATTCTTAGTGCGAACTATTATGGATAATATTTTCTTTAATTTTTGCTAATTGAGGCAATCAATGGTTATATTTCGTTTTTTGATAGGTATTTTTTTAGTCCAAATAGCAACCGTTGCTTTGGTATTATTATCGCCTGATTTACAAGGTATTGACTGGTTACGACTCGCTTTCCCCATCGCAATGATTGGTGTTTTTTCTGCATTCTGGTTTCAATCCATTGCAAAACAAAAAAGTAAAGATGAATTGTCGAACCTAAAAAATGAATATATAAAGGAAAAAGCAAAACTGGAAGATAGTTATCTCGCAGAAAAAGCAACAATAAATGATAAACATCTCAAAGAAACAGCAAAAATTCAGTTAAATGCAGAACGTGCAAAAACTAAAATCGTAAAGCAAACACAGCAACAAATTAGCAGAGAAGCAAAAATCACGCATGGCAAAGCTAATTTTAAAGTAGGGGCCGCCTTTGCCGCCGCAATTGGAGTTGGTGCATTAATGTTTTTAATGGAGTTATTTACTTTTGGTTTAATGACACTAACAACCGCAGGTGGTGCTGTAGGGGGCTATCTTTTGCGAGCAAAACGAGAACTTAAACGCAATGATTTATTAGTAAATGAAAAGATGAATAAGGTTTTGACCACTAAGAGGAAAATCCCTCTTGAAAAAGAGGAAAAAGAAAAAAAATTATTAAATCGCTTTTTAAAACACTAACAATAGACTCCTTAACTTACTCCATTCATCGGCTTTTTAACCTGAAATATATCCTCACTCGTCATATAATATCCAAGTGAAAAAAAATAATGACACTACAAATAATACACTTCGATTCATTTTGGCTTATCTATGCCTACTTGTTTATGATGTGGAGGCTAAAGCTCCTCCCTCTTTTTGTGCGCTATCACAAAAATCTAATACTCAAAAAATAACAAATAATCCGACGAAAGATGCTGTTTATATGGAGGCTGATGCGGGTTTGATTAATCGCACTGGGGTCTCTAGTTTGGTGGGTAATATTATTATTCAGCAAAATGATTTGAGTTTAAATGCACAAAAAGCGAGTATTAATGGTACAAATAATACGGTCATTGCCAATGGTAATGTCACTTTATCAACAAAAAAAGTACGCCTTGAAAGTGATGCGATCAATTACCAGCTTGATTCT
>JALVEA010000054.1 GCA_027008665.1 Thiotrichaceae bacterium
CCTTTTTCTACAGTTCCTCTGATGTGCAAAATATAATCAATATAATATTTCTTAGTGCCTTCTTGTTTTATATTATCACCATTTAGTGAAATTTCTAGCATATCTCTGTCTTTCTTTATATAACCTATTTTTATTAATGTGTTATTTTCAAACGTTAACTGTACTTTTTCACCCTTGATTAAAGGCGGTAATTTTTTTACAGCGATTACACTATTAATTTTGAATTTATACTTCTTTTTAAAAGAGAATATACTGTTATTATGCGTTACACTATAAACTCTTTTGGTAATATCCTTTTTTTTCTCTTTATTAAGAGGAAAAGTTTTTTTTATATTGTTTTGTTTTTTGCTTGAGTTGGTAAGATAAATTGGGTTTTCTTTTTTCTGTGCTTGATTATCTTTTTTTTCGTGCTGTTTATAGATATTTCCAAGAAATAAGCGATTATTATAATCACTAAAGGCAAGATCAGTTTTTCTCTTGTAGGTTTCTTCATTATTAATTGCATACGTTTCTATTGTATTAGGACTTATGCCGATTAATTGACTGAAATACCTTTCTTCATTCATGATATCACTATCGTCTTCTTTTGAATATTTTAAAATAAACCTATTATTACTTTTATTGGTTGTTTCTGTTGTAAAAATATTTTCTTTTTTCCCTAGTGTTGAGGAAATAACTGTGTTGCTCTCCATAATTATTATGGTAGCAAATATCGCAATAATTGCAGTGGGAATAGTGTTTATTAAAAATACATTTTTAAATATATTAGTAAGTCTTGTTCTTGTTCTTGTTTTTTTCTTTTTTGTAAAAGCATCATCTGTTATTTTTTTATTAACTAAAGCAAATAAAAAATTAAATATATTTTCCGTTTTTATTTTTTCATTATCTTTTTTTGTTTTTAATGGTATGATTTTATTTTCTAACCTTCCTTTTATTCTAGCTAATACTTCATCAGGATCTTCATCATAAGAACGAATTTCATCTTTGATTTGTTCTGAACTCATATTTAATATTTCTAGAAAATCCTCGTCTTCATATAAATCTTCATATTCTTCACATATTTCATTAGTAGGTGTATTTTTAGAGAGGTTTACTTCTTTATCTGAATTAATTTGTAAGGATAGAAATTTCATGATTCTCCTTCCTGTAATTTTATTAAAATACGCTTAAGAGCTGTTTTTTTAATATTAACTTCCTTAACCGTTATACCAAAATATAATGCCAATTCTTTAGGTTTGGTTCTACCTTTAATGAGTATTTCCTCTGCAAAATCAATTAAATCTTCTCTGTTTTTAGAGAGGTAATTCATTAGTTCTGTAAAATGATAAAGTGCATCTTCTCTGTTTTCATAGAAAGAAAGTGCCTCTTCATTGCGTTGATCTCTGTTCATTTGTAGAATATCCAGTGGACAATCATTTTCATTTTTTTTTTCATTACCAAGATCAGTTTCTCTCTTGATGGTTATTGTTTCCTTTAACGTTGCATGATTAGAGATAATACTTTTAGCACACCCTAAAAGATGTACTAAAAGGTGAGGACATTTTTCCTTATTCCATGGGCGAACTCCTGATAGTATTTTATCAATTGCCTCATGTGCAACATCTTCACCTGTCATGCTGAAATAAATGGGTTGTCCCTCATATTTTTTTATTTTCCTGTTTGCATAAGTATATAAGCTCTCAATAATATCATTGGTAAAATCGTTCGGTAACGGCATGCAATTACTCCTTTTCAATAGAGATTATGTTGCGTAATTGTAGCTTGTTTATTTTTAAGAAATTTTTCAAAAGTATCATGGAGTAATTTTTTAATCCATGAGCTTTTAGTGCCTTCCTTGCTCAAATATCATTATTTTGCTACAAATAACTCCTTCTGCCGTTAATATGCTGATGTGAATGTATATTTCATCAGCAGTTTAAAATAAAGTTTTATTTTTTCCTCGTTTTTTTTAAAAAACAATCTATCTTAATGATGGATTATTTAGTAATTTTTCTTCTGCATCTTTAATTAATTCTTCTTTGTTTTCATGTAGATAGTTTATCATGATCTTGAATTTAGAAAAGGCTAGTTGTAGTTCTTCAGGTGTAAAATCAAAATCATCATTAATTTTTTTATCTTTCTTTTTATTTTCGTTCTTATCATCAAAACACACTTCCTTATGAAGAATATCTTTAACATTGCTCGCTAAATGAACAAATATTTTAGGGCATGATTTTTCATTCCACGGTGTTTTGTTTGTTATTGTTTGATAAATCGCTTTATTCACAATATCAGTAGCTTTTATATTTAAATTAATAGGACTTTGTTGTAATTTAGCTATTTTTCTTTGTGTATAAAAATATAATTGCACAATAATGTCATGGGTTAAATGATCATCAATTGATGACATAAGAGTGTTCCTTTTTTTATATGTTTCTAATTTTAAATAAATTTGTTCATTTGCCCTTCCTTTTGAAATGACACCATCCCTTATCCTACTATGCTGATGAGAACTGATATTTCATCAAAAAAGATAAAGATATTTATTTTGCTAAATTATTGATTATTTTGGGTTATTTTTAAGCATGTTGTAATTAAGCATAATTATTTCAGATTGTTTTTTAACCTGTTGTAATTAAGCATAATTATTTGGATGTTAGTAGAGGAATGATGTAGATGAAATTTAAAAAAATTAGAACGTTATTGTTAGGTCTTTTTGTTATTTTGCTAGTGATAGGATGTAGTTCAAATCCTAGTTTATGCCCTCCTAAAGCAGAGGTTAAAGCTAAACGAGTTAAGACGACTCGAACAAACCCAAGCAAGAAAAGATCAAATAATGTCAATAAAATACTGATGGTAGGGATGATGGTTTATGTGATTAGCATTATTCCTAATGGTCTTGAAATAGTAAATACAGTTGGTGGTTTAGTGTTGAAAAATAAGGAAATAGAAAGCAAAAAAGAGTGAGAGAACTTTTTTTTCTAAGGCGGAGGCATCAATATTTTGTTAAAGTGTATCAAGAATAAACACAGTTGACCTATTGCCTCTATGAATACCCAACCAGAATCCAATAATAATCTACTCCTAGCTCTGCGTGAAATACTTCCAGAACAATATTTATTAACCGCAGTAGAAGATTTAAAACCTTATGAGTGTGACGGCTCTCCTGTCTATCAGCGTTTGCCTGTTGCAGTTGCCTTACCAAGCACGATTGAAGAGGTGCAAAAAATTATTCATGTCTGCGAAAGCTTGCGTGTGCCAGTGGTTGCTCGTGGTGCGGGTACGGGTCTATCAGGCGGTGCTTTGCCTCATGAAGGTGGCATTATTCTTGCTTTGTCACGTTTTAATAAAATTCTTGAAATTAATGACGAGCGTATGACCATGCGTGTGCAACCCGGGGTGCGTAATTTAGCAATCTCTGAGGCGGCTGCCCCTTATGGTTTATATTATGCCCCTGATCCTTCGTCACAAATTGCCTGTACGATTGGTGGTAATGTGGCAGAGAATGCGGGCGGAGTACATTGCTTGAAATATGGATTAACTGTACATAATGTTCTAGAAGTGAAGATCATTACGGCAGAGGGTGAATTAGTGACCTTGGGTTCTAGTACATTAGATACACCAGGTTATGATCTATTGGCTTTGATAACGGGATCAGAGGGTATGCTGGGGATTATTGTGGAGGTGGTGGTTAAACTTTTACCGCGTCCTCCTGAAACAAAAGTCTTAATGGCATCTTTTGATCAGGTAGAAGATGCTGCTAATGCGGTTGCAGCGATTATTTCCGCTGGTATTATTCCAGCAGGTTTGGAATTGATGGATAATTTAGCAATTCAGGCGACAGAAGCCTTTGTTCATGCGGGCTATCCTACCGATGCAGAAGCTATTTTATTGTGTGAATTAGATGGTACTGAAGAAGAACTTGCAGAACAAGTGAGTTTAGTGGCTGATATTTTAAGAAATGCCAATTCAATTCGCGTGATAATGGCAAGTTCTGATCAAGAAAAGGCTAGATTATGGGCAGGGCGTAAAGCTGCTTTTCCTGCGGTTGGGAGAATATCTCCTGATTATTATTGTATGGATGGTACTATTCCACGCAAAAATGTAGCGGCAGTATTGTCTGAAATTAAGTTATTATCAGCGAATTATGGTTTACGAGTTGCCAATGTGTTTCATGCAGGTGATGGTAACTTACACCCTCTGATTTTATTTGATGCAGGTAAAAAGGGCGAATTGGAAAAAGCAGAACAGTTTGGTGCAGATATTTTGGAATTATGTGTCAAAATGGGTGGCTCAATTACGGGTGAACATGGGGTAGGATTTGAAAAATTAGATCAAATGTGTGTGCAATTTAATGAAGATGAATTGACGCATTTTCATAATATTAAATATGCTTTTGACCCTTATGAATTACTCAATCCTGGCAAAGTTATTCCTACTTTACATCGTTGTGCAGAGCTGGGATCAATGCATGTTCATCACGGTGAATTACCACATCCTGAGATTCCCCGTTTTTAAAAAGCAATCATTTTAGATAAAAATTTATGGCATTAAATAGTATATCTAGCTCTATCCCTAATCGTGATATAAGCGCTGAACTACAACAACAAGTCCAATCATCGATTGATTTACACTCCCCGTTACTCATTCGTGGAGGAGGGAGTAAATCGTTTTATGGACGACCGCCTGTGGAAACCTCAAACATATTAGAGTTGAAAGGGCACACTGGGGTGATTGACTATGATCCTACCGAATTGGCTATTACGCTTCGAGCAGGGACACGTCTACAAGATTTAGAGTCTTTGCTGGCAAAGAAACAACAAATGCTTTCCTTTGAACCGCCGCAATTTAATAAAAATAGTACCATAGGTGGAGTCGTTTCAGCGGGTATTGCAGGGCCTCGACGTGCTTTTGCTGGTTCTATTCGGGATTCTATTTTGGGGGTGGAAATTATTAATGGTGATGGGAAAATCGTCCATTTTGGTGGTCAGGTCATGAAAAATGTGGCAGGTTATGATATGTCGCGTTTAATGGTGCGTTCCATGGGAACGTTGGGTGT
>JALVEA010000055.1 GCA_027008665.1 Thiotrichaceae bacterium
TAATCTGAAAACAGCTTTGAGCGGAGCGATTTGCTAAACAAAATTGACTGCTTCTAAGCTGATTTTTTGAGGCATTAATTTGTACGGGTTTTTGCAGTTTCCATTTAGAAACCTGTCGGGTATCGAGCTGTAATTGTTGCAATGAACCTTGCCACTGGGGGGCTTTCCAACCTCCTTTTGCTTTTAATATCACCTTTGCATCGGGATGAGTAAAGGCAAGTTTCAGACGGTGATTTTCAATCGTCCCTGAAGCGTGGAGTGAGGCTTGACTGATTTTCTGTTGTTCTAAATCCAGTTGTTTTAAATCACCGCGTAGGCTGTAAATACCTTGTTTAGATTCTGCAATTAGATTCGCTGATCCGAGTTTATACTGTTGATAGCGAATCTGCTGGGCATTGAGTTTAGCATTTAATAGCGGTTGTTTTAGCGAGCCTTTTAATGTGCCTGTGGCAATCAGTTTTCCTGATAAATCAGGCAAGAGTTGATTGAGATTATTGGCCTGAATATCCCAGCTAAGATCAAAAGGAGGACTTGCTTTACCGCTTGCTTTAATCTTATTCTGCCCTATATTTGCTCGCGTGTTTTGCAGTGTTATTTGTTGATCTTGATGCGTTACTTTTCCACTAGCACTAATCTTTTTGCCCTTAAGCATTCCATCTAATGCTTGTAAATTTAAAACACCGTAGAGGCTGTTATTATAACCGCCTTTATAATGCACGCTAGCATCAAACTCTGCTGGCCATTCGGGGACGTATTTCTTTAATTTTACCTGTTGTAATTTGCCATCAAATAACCATGCTAGCTCAGGTGTCCATTTTACCTCTGCTGTGCCGTTTAGATTGCCATCGAGACTTTGGGTTTGTATCTCCGAGAAGGTGACTTGATCATAATCCCCCCGTCCTTGTAATTGAATTGCTTGCGGATTAAATAGTTTGCTTTTTAGATTGGCTTTTACCTTAAAACGGTAGGCGGTTAGTGTGCCACCTAATTCAAAATCTGCATTCGCCTTGCCGATTTTTGGATGTTTAAAATCAGCATGACCACTGCCTTGCATATTGTGTGGCTGATTCATATTCATTGTAAAGTTTTGTGCTTTTAGATTAAGCGGAGAGCCAATAAGAATCAATTGCGCCTCAAGCGCATCGGCGTTTAGATTTCCTTCCTTAATATTAAGTTGGGTCAATTGTATATTTTTAATTTGAAAAATTACTTCATTTTCACGAATGACTTCAAAGGAGTCCAATGCTAAAGAATTCGTTTTGATATTCAAAGGCAATGCAAAATCAGGCAAAGCGGTAATCTTTTCAGAAGGGCTATCATCACTTTTAGGCAAGCGAATCACTAATCTTTTTGCATGGACAGAAGGAGTGTGGAGTTGATTTTTTTCTGGACTATAACGGGGTTTAGTAATTTCTATTTGTTCTAATTCAACCGTTGTTGCAGGGTCTTTCCATTTTAAACTATCCACTTTTAAGTCAGTTAAAAAAGTACCACGAAAACCCTTTATTTCTAATGGCTCAAAGGATACTCCGACAATTTTTTCAATCAGAGCAGGTCCTAACGAAGTAGTCAGAGCAACAGCAAACACAAGCAAACAGCTTAATAATACTATTTGAATGACCGCAATCGGTGAAAAAAGGTGTTGGCTTAAGCTCTTTCTCATAGATCAGCACCGATGCTCAGGTGCAAATGGGGGTCAGAAAGTTTATCTTTTGGAAAGCCTATATCAATTCGTACGGGACCAACAGGTGAACGCCAGCGAAGACCTGTGCCGACTCCTATTTTTAAATTCGAATTTTTCCAATCATTAAAAGCATTGCCCACATCAATAAAACCTGCGACTCCCCATTTATCGATAATAGGATAATCGTATTCAAGGCTACCAACTAGTAAATGTTTACCCCCTGAAAGATCACCTTCTGCATCGATTTCGCCCAGTGAGTCAAAGCTATAACCGCGCACACTTTGCCCCCCTCCTGCAAAAAAGCGCAGTTCTTTTGGCATTGTTTTTGCGTCACCAACAAAGGTTGTTCCTAGCTCTAAACGACCTAATAAGCGACCATCACCGAGTTGAGTAATAACTTTAGTTTCAGTTTTTAGCTGTAAAATACTTTGATCACTGAGTATATTTTCGACAGCTCCTTGTAAATGCGCTTTGGCACGCCAACCATTAAGAGGGAAAAGATAATTATCTGCTTGTGTTTTTTCTGTACCTATTCCTAGTAGTGTTAAATGTGATTTTGTAGGTTTTTGATCGCCTACCTGTGTGGTATCTAAAAGATAAGTAATAGAAGCGCTTTGTTGCCAATCAGAGTCTGTTTTTTGGGTATACTCCGTGCCGAATTTATAGCTACGACTAATAATATTATTATCTGTATCCTGTTGCCATTCAAATAGATAACTCAATGTACCTTGTTTAGGATTCGCTTTAGGCTCTGTTAAACGGGCGCTAAAAGTGCTTACCTTAGGAGCGGCGGTGGCACTTAAATTAAGCCGATGCCCCTTAGCACTTGTCCAACGACGATTTAATTCCCCACTGATTCGAGGGCCTGTATCAGTTCCATAACCTACTTTAAATTTCCATGCATTACGTTTTTTTGCTTTAAGGCTAATTTCAATCGGTACATAATGATCAACAGCTTGTTTATGTAGCGCGTTAATTTTTATATCAGCATAAAAACCACTAGATTGAAGCAATTGTTGTTGCCGAATAAGTTCTTCGGAGCTATAGAAATCACCTTGCTTTATTTGTAGAAAACTCTGAATCACATCGGCGCGAACTACTTTTTGCTTAACAGTGATTTTTCCATAGCGAAAACGTTTACCCGTATTAAAAATAAGATCAATATCAGCACTAAATTTAAGTGGATTAACCGTTATTTTATGCGCTTCAAAAGCCGCATCAAAATAGCCTAAAGCCTGAGAGGTCTCTTTTAACTGGCTTTTATAATCGGTATATTTTTGATGATTAAGAATATCACCAAGCTGGTAAGGAGGGGTATTGCGTAAGGTTCTAAATTCTTTTTGTGTTAACCCTTCGCCTTTTAGAATGATATGGGATCGAGTTACTTTAATCGGGCGATTCGCTTTTACAGCAATGGTAATTTTCCAACAACCATCAATTCTTCGTGTATTAGGTGAAAAAATAGCATCATAATAACCCACTGCACGAGAAGCTTTGCGGAAGCGTTTTTTTATTGATTTAATAAATTGTGTAATCTGCTCTTGTGACTCTGTACACTCAGGGGTTCGACTAGGAAGATTCAGGCTTAGATTTTTATATAACTCTCCACCTGTACCTACAATATCAATACTTGCAACAGAGGTTTTATCTTTCTCTTCTTCCGTTTTTCCGACCGCATGAATTGATAACGGTAATAGAAATAGCAAAATGAGTGTAACAGAATGAGAAGTTTGCATGGAAGTACGCAATATAGAGACTGAGTTTAAAAACAATATTGATAGTAAAAATCGAGCAATTATTAACATCCTCATTGTTTAAAACTCCTTTGATAAGAGTATTTTATGGGTTTTTTCCCCATACCCTTTGCCCCTATACTAAGCGCTAAGGATTTAATAAAACACGAAACTAACCAAAGGTGAGCGAAAGTTTTAGGTATTATTGAATCCTTAGTCCTAACTAATAAATCATACTATAAAGGCTTTATACTCTATCATGATGAAATTAATCATCAAAGCAATCAATCAAAACCTCTGCATTCAAATATTTTTAAGAATACTTGTTTCTGCTCTCAAGATTAACTATCACGCGCACCGTCTAAAAGGCAAATTCACGCAGCTTGGACGGGGCTTATAACCCCGTTCATAAGCTTCAAACTAGTACTTAATGGTTTTAATACTCATTCAAAGCATTATCAAGCATCTGCTTTAGTGGTTTCAAAAAGTACTCTAATACCGTCCGTTCACCTGTTTTGATAACCACTTCAACAGGCATCCCAGCCACTAATTTCACTTTATGTGCTTCAAGCTCTTTAGCAGCTTTTTTATTGAGATTTAAGCGGGTTTTATAATAAGTAAACCCCGTTTGTCTATCGAGCGTGGTATCGGCTGCAATATTTTCCACGGTTGCATACATAGTTTCAAAATATCGCGCATCATCAAAGATGGAAAGTCTGATTTCAGCCTGTTGTCCAATTCGAAGATTATCAATATCTGTGACTGAGATATTAGCAATAATACTGAACTTATAATCCAGGGGAACAATTTCCATAATAGGCGTACCTGCTTGAATAACCGCGCCAATGGTGACTACATCAAATTTTTCAACTTTTCCAGCAACAGGGGCAATAATATCAATATGAGACAGTTTTTCTTCAATACGTTCTTTTGTTGCCACCAGCTCAATATGACGACGCTCTAAATCTCTAAGCTCTAGATTTAGATTTTGTAAATAGCGTTTTTTCTCCAAACCTTGCTGTTGGCTTTGCTCTGATCTCACCTCATTAAGACGTTCTATATCAAATTTCCGACTCGAAATCTCCCCTAAAAGGGCACTGTATTCCCGCTCTTTAGAACGTAATTCACTCCGTGGGATAAGGCGTTGTTGATCCAAAGGTCTTAAAGAGGCAAGGTCTTTTTCTAGCGATGATTTACGTCGATAAAGGCTAATTAAAACCTGTTTATTACCTAAAATCTGTTGTTGTGCCTGTTTTTTCCGTTGCGTTAAAATAGCACCACTTTGATCAAGGGTACTGCTACCTAAAGAAAATATTTTACGCTGTGTTTTTAAAATATCACGTAATGAAGGTGAGTTTTTCGCAGCAGAAAGCAATTCTTGAGAAAATCGGAGTGGGATATGATCCCGTTCCGCCCGTAGCCGTTGTTGGCTCGCAAGTGATTCCCATATCTGTGCTTGGGTTGAATTAAGCTGTAGACGCAGTGCTTTACTATCAAGGCGTAAGAGAATTTGCCCTTTTTTTACAATATCCCCTTCTTTAACATAGATCTTATCGACTTTACCATTCTCAATATGTTGTACCACCTTATTTCTAGCTGCGACTTGTATCGTGCCAGGAGA
>JALVEA010000056.1 GCA_027008665.1 Thiotrichaceae bacterium
GCACAATAATGCCAAACAAGAAACACTGGGAAAAGCACAAAAAATGCTCGCTAATGGCAAATCAGCACAGGAAGCCTTGCAATTTTTAGCCCATACCCTTACCAATAAACTAGCGCATCAACCCACCAGTGTTATGAATAAAGCAGCTCATAATGGCGATATTGAATTATTACAAGCTGCCACTAAATTACTGGGTTTAAAACCACAAGAAAAAAAGGATTAATGTGAAACCTTCAATACAACAAAAACTTGAAACCTTTGGCGAACGCTATGCTGAAATAGCAGCATTGCTCTCTGAACCAGAGGTCATCAATGATCAAAATCAATTTCGAAAACTATCCGTAGAATATAGCCAACTTGAACCGATTGTGCAGCAATATGAAAAATATCAGCAAACATTAGAAGACAAAGAAACGGCTGAAGAAATGCTAGATGATCCTGAAATGAAAGAAATGGCACAAGAAGAAATTCAAGATGCCAAAAAGAAACTAGCAGAGTATGAATTAAGTCTACAAAAGCTACTATTACCCAAAGACCCCAATGACAGTAGCAATACCTTTATTGAAATACGCGCAGGCACAGGTGGTGATGAAGCGGCACTTTTTGCAGGTAATTTATTCCGTATGTACACCCGCTATGCAGAAATAAAAGGCTGGAAAGTTGAAATTATCAGTCAAAATGAGGGGGAACACGGCGGCTTTAAAGAGATTATTGGACGCATCATCGGCAATAATGTGTATGCCAAATTAAAATTTGAATCAGGCGTACATCGTGTGCAACGTGTCCCTGAAACAGAATCACAAGGACGAGTACATACCTCCGCCGCTACAGTAGCGATTATGCCTGAAATTGATCCCGTGACCGCCCCTGAAATTAAAGCATCCGACCTACGTGTGGATACTTTTAGAGCCTCAGGCGCAGGTGGACAGCATGTCAATAAAACCGATTCAGCAATACGTTTAACCCATATTCCAACAGGAACAGTGGTCGAATGTCAAGATCAACGCTCCCAACATAAAAATAAAGCACAAGCCATGTCCGTTTTACAAGCCCGTATTATGGATGCAGAACGCCAAAAGCAAGACAACGAACAAGCAGAAACACGTAAAAATTTAGTCGGAAGCGGCGACCGCTCCGAACGTATCCGCACCTATAATTTCCCACAAGGACGAGTCACCGATCATCGCATTAATTTAACACTGTATAAACTCGATGAAATTATATCAGGCTCGCTAGAACAAATTATTGAACCATTAATTAATGAATATCAGGCAGATCAATTAGCCGCGCTGAGTGAGCATTAAATTAAAACTCAATCAATGACTTCAATCCAATCATTACTCAAAACAGCTCGCCAACAACTTGCAACGGTATCTGATAGCCCACAACTTGATGCGGAATTGCTTTTAAGTCACTGTCTTAATAAAGAACGTAGTTATCTCTATGCATGGGGAGAGATAAGGGTTGAACAGGCATTGCAACGGCAGTTTAATCAATTAATTGAAAAGCGTCTAAGTGACTATCCGATTGCTTATTTACTCGGTCACAAGGCGTTTTGGTCGCTAGATTTGATTGTTACTGAAGCGGTGTTAATTCCACGACCTGAAACTGAATTATTAGTTGAAACGGCTTTGGAAAAAATTCAGACAAGCAAAGCTCCTAAAATATTGGATTTAGGCACAGGTTCAGGGGCGATTGCATTAGCGATTGCCTCTGAAAGACCTGATGCAATCATCACCGCTAGCGATTATTCCGATAAGGCGTTGGCAATTGCACGACAAAATGCGAAAAAAAATAATATCCATAATATAAGTTTTATACAGTCCGATTGGTTTCATCAAATCCCCCCGCAAAAATTTGATCTTATTCTCTCCAACCCGCCTTATATTTCCTCACAAGATCCACATTTACAGCAAAGTATACGCCATGAGCCTTTACAGGCATTGGTATCGGGCGAAACAGGTTTAGATGCTATCAATGCTATTTTAGATTCTGCACTGCATTATATGCAGCATCGAGCATGGATATTAATAGAACATGGTTATAATCAAGGCGATACTGTGCCTTTACTAATGAAAAAATTAGGGTTACAACACAGCCACTGTATTAAAGACTATAATGGGAACAATCGCCTCAGCATAGGAAGAAAAGGATAATAATATGATCATTATATACGGTATTAAAAACTGCGATACGATAAGAAAAGCACGCAAATACTTAGATGCAAAAGAGATAATATATCATTTTCATGATTTTCGCATCGATGGTGTGAATGAAATCCAACTACGTGCATGGGTTTCTGAATTAGGTTGGCAAAAATTACTCAATAAACGCAGCACTACATGGCGTAATTTACCCGATGAAACCAAACAAAATATGAATGAACTACTCGCCCTCGTCGTTATGCAAGACCAACCCACTATTATCAAACGCCCTGTGCTAGAAATGTCTGATCAAGTAATGGTCGGTTTTTCAGAAAAACAATACGATGCTGTTTTTGCAACAAATTGAGCATTACATTATGTCAATTATGTCACCCCAACTCTTTTCCATTATTGAATCACCAAGGCATCCTAATTTTATTCAACTTTATAAAAAACTTGGGATTGAAGAACATTGCTTTAATTCTATGCGTAAAGTGATTAAACAACTTAAATCTTTACAACCTGATTATATTATTGCTGAATTTTTTTATGGTTATGGCAATAATTATGCAGGTGTCAATATTAGCAATTTAGATGTGATGCTATATTCATTACAAAAATACTCGCCAAATACTAAAGTTATTGTTTTAGTTGATAAAAAAGAATATCAATACGTGCATAAATTAAATGATATTATTCCACTACATGCCGTTTTGATGCCCCCTTTTTCTGAGCAATTAATGCAGAATGCATTGCTCTAACTGAGTTAGAAATATTGACATGTTTTTTATTTCATTGGTATGTGCTTTTTATAAATTTTTTGACAAAAAGCCCTACTGTCTTTAGAGACTATTGCCTTTGCGGATAAGTAAAAATAGGTTATTTTTTGATATTCAGCTAATAGAAAGTTAGAAAAGGTTAATATACGCTCAGCTAACAACAAAAAGAACTGTTTAAGCAGTCAAAATTTCAAGCGGACCAATTGGTCCGTTTTTTTTTGCCCGAAAATATGATATTAATGCTTTATGAATACTGATAATAATACACCCCATAGAGGGATTTACTTACTCCCTAATCTTTTCACCACTGCGGCTTTATTTAGTGGTTTTTATGCCATTATTGCAGCCGTCAACAGTAAATTTGAAATAGCTGCCATTGCTATTTTTATAGCAATGGTGCTTGATGGTCTTGATGGGCGTGTCGCTCGCTGGACGAATACCCAATCTGAATTTGGGGCACAATATGATAGCCTAGCTGATTTAGTTTCCTTTGGTTTAGCCCCTAGCCTAGTGGTTTACTTATGGGCATTAGTACATATGAAAGAGGTTACATTGGCATGGGGTAAATTAGGTTGGATGGTTGCCTTTATCTATGTTGCCTGTGCAGCATTACGTTTAGCACGTTTTAATGTGCAACATGAAGTTGTTGATAAGCGTTATTTTATTGGTCTACCTAGCCCTGCTTCTGCGGCTTTAATGGTCGGCATGGTTTGGATGTTTAGTGTACTTGGTGTCTCAGGTGAGGAGGTACAAATCCCTGCTTTATTGATGACATTGTTTGCAGGATTGCTGATGGTCAGCAATATAAAATTCTATAGTTTTAAAGACTTTGATTTTCGCAGTAAAGTGCCCCATCTCTTTATTTTAGGCGTTGCACTAGTCTTTGCATTAACCGCCATTGCTCCCTCTAAAGTTTTATTTACTGTCTTTTTAATCTATGCATTTTCTGGACCCGCTTTCTGGATAATAGAAAAAACCCCTTTAAAACACCTTATCAACAGGAAATCATGAAAAAATATTTATTGACCTTATCACTACTTTCCATCTTTTTGATCACCTCTTGTTCAGGTCGTCATAAAGATTGTTTGGATTCCGATGCCTTTGGACATTGCAATCACTGGAAAGGTCAAGAAGTATCTTGTACTGAGAGAATATTTGGAATATGTACCAACAAAGGAAGGCAAAATAAAAAATAATTTAACTTGATACCCTCTTAATTTTTAGGTATTTTCCTCCTTATGTCTATCGATAAGCACACAAACCGTTTTGAAATGAATGCCCAGCATTCAGCTTATCTTGTGCCTACTACTTTCTTTTCTGACGCTTTTTTCCTAAGCGCTTTACTCCTACTTGGATTATCACTTAATCTCCTCCTCCTGCCTTAGGGCAGACAAATTAAATTATAAAATCCTGACGAGGAGAAACGTATATCTTAAATTTTATTACATTTTTCAGTCACCCAACTGAGAGTATACTAATTATTACCAATAATTTTTGTATTGATTCGAAGACTATAGTTTTTAATAACTAAAACTCTATAGAACCAATACAAAAAATGGAGTAGAACAAAATGTCGAATGATCGTTTAATTATTTTTGATACAACCTTACGCGATGGTGAGCAAAGCCCTGGCGCGTCAATGACCCAAGATGAAAAAGTACGAATTGCTAAAATATTGGAGCAAATGCGTGTTGATGTAATTGAGGCTGGTTTTCCTATTGCCAGTGCCGGCGATTTTGAAGCGGTACAGGCGGTTGCAAAAACGATAAAAAATAGCACTGTTTGTGGTTTAGCAAGAGCTTTAGATAAGGACATTGATAGTGCTGGAGAGGCGATTAAGCCTGCTGCATTAAGACGTATTCACACCTTTATCGCCACCTCCCCCATTCATATGCAAAAAAAATTACGCATGCAACCTGATCAGGTACTAGATCAAGCAGTACGTGCCGTAAAAAGAGCGCTTCAATTTACCGATGATGTAGAATTTTCTGCCGAAGATGCGGGGCGTTCTGAATTAGATTTTTTATGCCGTATCGTTGAAGCCGTTATTGATGCAGGAGCCTCTACCATTAATATACCTGATACTGTCGGTTACAATATT
>JALVEA010000057.1 GCA_027008665.1 Thiotrichaceae bacterium
ATAAATATACAAATGAAAAGGGAAAATAATGAAATCTATTTTACAAAAAACACTGTTAAGTCTCTCGCTGAGCACCGCATTAATTGCATCAAATGCAGTATTAGCTGATGATTATGTAATTGATACCAAAGGAATGCACGCTGCGATTCGATTTAAAATTTCACATCTTGGATACAGTTGGCTCTTGGGTCGTTTTAATGATTTTGATGGGCATTTTAGCTATGATGAGAAAAAACCAAATGAGGCGAAAATTGAAGTGACTATTAACACCAAAAGCGTTGATTCCAATCATGCCGAACGTGATAAACATCTGCGAAGTAGTGATTTTTTAGATGTGGCTAAATTCCCTCAAGCCAAGTTTATTAGCACAGCCTATAAAGAAGGTACAGACGGCAATGCAAAGCTTATGGGTAAATTAACCCTGCATGGTGTCACTAAAGATATAGTTATTGATGTCACTAAAATTGGTGCAGGAAAAGACCCTTGGGGAGGTTATCGTCGCGGTTTTGAAGGAAAAACACGCATTGCTTTAAAAGATTATGGTATTAGCAAAAATCTTGGGCCGGCATCAGCAGAGCTTGATTTATTGTTTAATATTGAAGGGATTAAGCAATAAAATAACAAAAGGCAATAGAGTATGAATGAGACTAAATCATCAGAAGAAAATGAGTGGGAGCAGTTGTATCAGCAAGGACAGACAGGTTGGGATCGAGGTGAAGTCAGTCCAAATTTGTCTTATTGGA
This sequence comes from Thiotrichaceae bacterium, assembly GCA_027008665.1. Lineage (GTDB taxonomy): Bacteria > Pseudomonadota > Gammaproteobacteria > Thiotrichales > Thiotrichaceae > JAGLBW01. Next base: position 744 of record JALVEA010000057.1, read on the forward strand.
TTGAAAAACAGCATTTTCCACCTTGCCGAATCTTAGTTCCAGGATGTGGTTATGGTCATGAGGTATTGTATTTAGCAGAAAAAGGCTTTGATGTGATTGCAATTGATATTGCCCCTAGTGCTATTGATCATCTAAATAAAATGCTAACAGAAAACCAGCTTAACGCAACCGTGATTGAGGCTGATTTTTTTAACTGGAACCCTGATAAACCTGTCGATGCCATCTATGAGCAAACCAGTTTATGCGCTTTAGCACCTGAAAATTGGGAAGCCTATGAGCAATGTTTATATCGATGGCTAAAGCCTAATGGAAAGCTCTTAGCTCAATTTATGCAAACAAATAGCGAAGCGGGGCCACCGTTTCATTGTGATATTTCAACCATGCTAGAGTTGTTTGCAAAGCAACGTTGGCAATGGAGTGATGAGTATGAGACTAACATCATCCATTCTGCTGGAAAATGTGAAAAAGTTTATCTGCTGGAGAAAAAATAATACGCTATTGATGTACACTACCTACTTTATAAAGAAATTTTTTAGGTAGGTGGTCAATGACATCGATGTCTCAAATGCAAATGCATTATTTTGAAGAAGAAGATCGCTTCCTCTTGCGGATGAATACTATTACAGAAGAAGAGTATCGCTTCTGGTTAACTAGACGTTTTATTCAAATTTTCTATCCCTTACTAAATACTGCTTTATATTCAGACCCTGAAATCAAACGACAAGTAGACCCTGTTAATAAAGACGCTATACTCTCCTTTCAACAACAAAATGCCAAAAATCAAGTAGAATACGGTAGCACTTTTTCAACGACACCAAAAACCTATCCATTAGGTGAAATGCCCCTACTTATTAGTAAAGCATCGATTAAATCAAATGCAGATAATGGCTATGATTTACGCCTAAGTACAGCGGATGATAGAGGTTTATATTTCAGCTTAGATCAAAATTTACTGCATATTTTAACCACACTTATTTTGGACTCTTTACCCATAGCAGATTGGCAACTTGTACTTAAAGAAGATAACGATATGCACTTACCAGAAAGGTCAACTTTATTAAATTAATAGCATTAACGTAGTTTACACTTTTCCCATCACGTCATTGCGAGGAGTGAAAGCTTTAGCTTTTCCTCTCGTAGGCTGTGCGTTTTATTTGACGCAAAAGCTGAAGCTTTCACTCCTGTTATCAGTGCGCTAGAATAATCTTTTCAACTGCTTTTAAATCTTCTTCTGTATCCACGCCGTGTGCTGGGATTTTTGTTGCTATATCGACATGAATGCGCGCTCCATGCCATAGTGCGCGTAATTGTTCTAGTTTTTCTAAGACTTCTAGTGAACAGCTTTCCATATTAGAAAAGGTTTTTAAATAGCTTGCTCGATAGGCATAGATGCCAATATGACGCAAAGCTTGATGAGTAATGGTTTTATCATTGTCGCGTTGAAAGGGGATGGGTGCTCTGCTGAAATAAAGTGCCATGCCGTTTTTATCCATTACCACTTTAACCACATTAGGGTTGTTGATTGCTTGAGGGTTTAAAATGGGGGTGGCTAAGGTAGCAATAGATGCTTTAGGATGCTTGGCGAGGTTATTCGCCACTTGATAAAGATTTTCAACAGGTGTTAATGGTTCATCGCCTTGTAAATTAACCACAATGGTATTGTCTGGCCAATTATAAATTTTTACAACTTCTGCTAGGCGATCACTGCCTGTTTCATGATTGATGGATGTCATACAGACGCTTGCGCCAAAATCTAAACAACAGTTTTCTATTTTTTCATTATCGGTTGCAATAATAATGGTATCAAAATTTGCGCTTATAGCACGTTCATAGACGTGCTGAATCATTGGTTTACCTGCAATAAGGCGTAGTGGCTTGCCGGGCAAACGTGTTGATCCAAAACGAGCAGGGATTACTAAGACGGCTTTTTGCATTATTGATCACATCGATTTTAATTTTTCAATTTCTTTTGCGGTTAATTCACGCGCATCTTCTTCTAACATAACGGGAATACCATCACGAATAGGATAGGCTAAACGTGCTGATTTAGAGAGTAACTCCTGTGCTTTTTTATCGTATTTAAGCGGGCCTTTTGTAACAGGGCAAACGAGTATATCGAGTAGTTTTTTATCCATTTTTTAATCCTTTTAATTTATCCATTAATAAATCATTAAATTCGCCTTTTATTTGTGCCTCAATGGGCAAATACCAGCAATTTTTAAGTTGAAACTGCTGACATTTTACGGCATCTTTTTCTGTCATAATAATGATTTTATTATCATTAAATTGTAGCTCTTTTTCGGTGAAAGCATGATGATCGGGAAAGCTATGTTGAATTAAATGAAGACCTGATGCTTTTAATGCACGATAAAATCGATGCGGATTACCTATGCCTGTCACGGCATGAACAGTTTTTCCTTTTAAAGTCGTTAATGCTTGAGTCTGTTTCTTTTCAGATAAGGAATATAGCAAACTCCCTGATAAGTGCATTGAGAAAAGGGACTCTAACTGATATTTTTGTGCAAACCTATCTTTTTGGTCTTTATTTTTCGAGAATCCATGATTGAATAATATAAAATCCACTGTTTTTAAACGCGATGAATGTTCTCGAAGTGGGCCAGCGGGAAGACAGTAGCCATTGCCGAGTTGACGTTCGGCATCTATTAATACAATTTCAATATCACGTTCTAAATTATAATGTTGTAGACCATCATCAGAAAGTATTACATTACAATCGTATTGTGAGCAAAGGTATTCAATGCTTGCATAACGATCTGCCCCTGCAATCACAGGTACTTTGGTATTTTTTGCCAATAAAACAGCCTCATCTCCCACCTTTTCAGGATGACTGAATGCATTGACTTCTTGTGGCGATTGGATAGATTTTCCACCATAGCCACGGGTAATAATGGCAGGTTGATAGCCGGTCTTTAAAAGTAGTTGCGCTAAATAGATAACAATAGGCGTTTTGCCTGTGCCACCAATCGAAAGATTGCCAATAATAATCACGGGTACTGCAATCTTGGGGCGTTTGCGAGTGAGTTTCCAACGTTGGAAAGCGTGAAGGGTGCAATAAAGCAGGGTCAAGGGGAGTAATAACCATTTCCCTTTACCTTGTTGATACCAAATATTCTCTAGTGAGCGTTGTAGCCAAGATGTGTGTTGGTGATGCATGATTTAATTGCTATTCATCGTTAGATTTGCCATTTGCGCCACTGGCCTCAAATTGTAAGCGATGTAATTTAGCATAAGCACCGTCTTTATTGAGTAGCTCTTTATGTGTGCCCATTTCAATAATTTCCCCTTGCTCCATCACTAAAATAGTATCGGCCGCTTCAATGGTTGATAAGCGATGGGCGATAATAAAGGTAGTGCGCCCTTTTAATAATTCATCTAATGCAGATTGAATCATTTTCTCTGATTGTGTATCGAGTGCAGAGGTTGCTTCATCTAAGATTAGGATAGGGGCATCGGCTAAAATGGCTCTTGCAATGGCAATACGTTGTTTTTGCCCACCTGAAAGCAAGGTGCCATTTTCACCTACTTTGGTATCAAATCCTTGGGGTAAAGCTTGAATAAACGCTAATGCATGTGCAGCACGGCTGGCTTGTTGAATTTCATCTTCGCTGGCATGGTGCATTTTGCCGTAGGCGATATTATCTCTTACTGAGGCATTAAACAGGGTGATATTTTGCCCGACATAGGCAAATTGCTGTCTTAAATTATTGAGTTGAATATCGGTTATTGCAATATCATCTAATAAAATATCACCTGCATAATAATTATAAAAACGCGGTAACATATTGACTAAGGTGGTTTTACCACTGCCTGATTGTCCAACCAGTGCTATTTTTTGACCTGATTCTACTTTAAAGCTAATGCCTTTAATCACATCTTTTAAATCGCTATCATAACGAAATGTTACATTCTTAAATTCTATTTTCCCCTTGCTATGATTGATTATCTGCTTGCCCGTGTCTTCTTCTTGAGGTTCATCGAGCAAGGAGAAAATATTTTCCCCAGCGGCAATACCGCTTTGTAAGATGGAGTTGACTTTGGTTAGGCGTTTAACAGGGTCGAGCAATAACATCATCGCTGCCATAAATGCCATAAAGGTACCGGGCGTAAAATGCTCAATCAAACCATCATGGGTTGCAATATAGATAATAATCGATAAGGCAATCGCTACAATAAAATGCACAGTCGGCATACTGAGTAATTCTGTCACCATGCGCTTCATAAAGGCGCGACGATTGCGCTCATTGACTGCTTCAAAACGTTTTTTTTCATCTCTAATGCCATCAAAAATACGAATCTCTTGAGGGGTAGCAATGGCTTCACTACTGATTTGCGTTACTTCACCAACAGAATCTTGAATTTGACGGCTAAAGCGTCGAAAACGCTTTGAAACATAAGAAATAATCAAGGCAATAATTGGGCCGCTTAGTAAGACAACAATGGTTAATTGCCAACTGTAATATAACATTAAGACTAATAAGCCAATCACAGTGGCAATATCTTGAATCAGAACCTTGAGTCCTTTCGTGGCAGCCTCTGCAAGCTGTTCTACCTGAAAGATTAATAGTGTAATTAACTGCCCTGAATTATGTTTATCATAATAACGCAGTGGTAAATTCAATAAACGATTAAATAATTGACTGCGTATTTTAGTCACCACATTGCGCCCAACTAATGATAAATAATAGCCTGATATAAAACCAGAAATGCCACGCAGTAAAAAAATAAGCAATAGTGCAAAAGGAGCCCAACGGATGGTTTCTGGATCTTTGTCCATAAACGTTCCATCAAGCAAGGGTTGAAGATAAGCGGCAAATAAGGGTTGTGTTGCGGCGTTAATCAATAGACCTAAAAAAGCGAAAAATAATAATAAGCGATAATTTAACGCATAATTTGCCAGTCGCTTATAGATGGTAAATCCATCGGTTTCTTTATTGCTTAATGGATCTGATCCAGTTTTAGAATTAGGCATTCTATCCTTAAATTACTTTTTTCTTTTCGATTGAGTAATTGCCATTGAGAAATTAGTTAATCCCAAGCGTCCTGCTATATCCATAGCGGTGACAACTGCCTGATAATTAGCATGAGCATCTGCACTGATGACTAAAGGCGGATTATTTCCTCGCCGATCAAGTGCCTGACTCATGGCTTTAAATAAGGTCTCAGGTTTATTATTTAATACTTCCAAGCCATCAATATAATAACGTCCTTGGCTATCAATTAATAATTCTAAACTATTTGGCTGAGAATTTGATGTTGCATTTTGGGCGGTTGGTAGGTCAATTTTAATTCCCTCATCGCGGTCAAAAGTGGTTGTAATCATAAAAAAGATCAGCAATAAAAATACCACATCAATTAGCGGTGTTAGACTGACCTCAACATCATCAATCACATGCTGGCGGAAGTTCATGTTAAATTACCTTTTGCTTGCTGCGCTCTAGCATTTGCCTTTTGTTGGGCGAGTAATTTCTGTTTAGCTGCTTGAACAGCCGCACTCGGATTGGCTGAAGAAGTTCCCATTGTATTAGAGACTTTGCGATTAATCGTATCAATTAGCTTCATTGTCTCTTTTTCCATTTCAATCGCATAATCATTGATTTTACCACGAAAATAACGATGAAAAATTAAAGCAGGCACTGCAACTGAAATACCAGCGGCAGTGGTAATCAATGCTTGCGATATTCCCCCTGCTAAATCGGTTGGACTACCCACCCCTTGAGTAGTAATCACGCTGAAAACATTAATCATGCCAACAACGGTGCCTAATAAACCCAATAGCGGTGCAATAGAGGCGATTGTTCCTAAGGTTGTCATATATTTATCCATTGCATGAATAACATGACGACCTGTTTCTTCAATACTTTCTTTCAATGCATGGCGTGGTAAATGTGCATTTTCTAATCCTGTTGCTAACACCCGTCCTAGCAAAGAGCTTTCTCTTAGTTTATTAATTTGCGCTGGAGAGGGTCGCCCTGATAATGCAAGCTTGCGAGCTGCATTGGTAGTCCCGTCAGGCATCACTTTTCTTTCACTTAAGGAAAAAAATAAAGCCCCGATAAGCGCCATAGCAAGAATAGATATTAGAATAATAGGGATCATCAATATGCCCCCAGCAGTGATAAATTCAAACATTAGTTAGCCTTTTTTCCTGTTTTTATAATTGAAAGCCCTGTTGCAAATCAACTGCTATCAAGTCTAGTAACAGTTGACAATGCAAGAACATTGTACGTGATTCTCTGCATAAAATAAATATAGACCGCCTGTCAGTTGACGAAGTGTAGGCTTCTTGCCTAAGCCTTTGTAAGATAATTGCAGTGATAAGGTGTTTAAAAAAACACAGACCCTTTATCAAACAATCCTTTACACTCGCAAATAAGATTGCATAAAATATCAGCTAAAACCCCGATATATCAATTCCTAATAAAAATAATAATAAGGTTACCCGATATGAAGAACCTGAATCCCATTAAGAAAAATATCAAGCTTGTCGTTTTTGTTAGCGCAACTACGCTTTTACTGTCTTCAAATGTTAGTGCAAATCTTCCCAAGGCAGGTTTTAATTATATTAAAGCCTCAGCAGCTTATATTGACCAATCCAGTACAGATATGATGGATAGAGTTTATTTTGGTGGTGCTTTTGGTCGATCAGAAGCAGAAAGTTATTGCACCGTTACTAAAGGCTGTGAAAATAAAGATAGCTCGTGGAAAGTATTCACAGGTTACAATATCAGCGAAACATTCAGTGCCGAGGCTGCTTATACCAGTATTGGTGATCTGCATAAAAAAGGTACGTCCTCTGATATTTCAGCACTCTCCGTCTCAGGTGTAGCGAATTTAAACGTTAATGATCAATTGGGCGTTTTTGCTAAAGCAGGCTTTTCACGCTGGGAAAGCAAAAACACAGACAGTGATAAAAGCGGTACAGGACTGACTTACGGACTCGGTGCAAAAGTGAGCTTAAGCGAATCAATGAAGCTACGAGCAGAATGGGAACGTTTACCAAGCATTAACACCAGCAATACTGAAGAGTCTGATATGGATATGATGAGTATCGGTGTTGAGCTATCGACGCTTTAAAGTTTTCAGGCATTGTTCTACACTTTAGTTGTTACTTTTACTCTAAAATCCGCCTTTTGCCATCATGCCGATATACCTAAAGAAGCCGAAGGCTTTGTCCTAGTCGAAGCCGTTCGCGGCAGTTTAGGGCATTGGCTAGGCATTTGCAAAGATCGTATTTTAAACTATCACAGAAAACATTCTTTCAATATATTCCCTGTCGCCATTCTGAAACAGCACATTCCTCTCAGCAAAGTCTTCAATATTATCCATGCCATTATGCCACCAGCGTACTTTGGCTAGTGGTGTGTTTGAGATAATAAAAGAGTGCATTTTGATATTTTTTGCATGAGCCTTCTTTTCAGCTCGTATTTTTTTCTCAAGTTCTTTTACTGTTTCAAAGAATTTCAACTTGGGATCATCAAGACCAGAGCAATGTAGAATACCTTTTGGATCAACAAAAACAATATGCTGGGTATTGCCATCCAATACCCAAAGAATAAAGTCTGGATAAAAATTTCCTGCTTCAAAAAAGCCTAAGCCACGACCGCGTGATTGATTTCTTAATAGATAAATCTCCTTACTTTTTAATACGACAGGTTTGTTTTCATAATACTTTCGTAAATCACAAACAAAATTATATTCGCCATCATTTAAGTGCGTAGGGTTTACCTTAAACAAATCACTATCAACACCCTTCTTTAAATGCAGTAATGGCGTGTATAAATGCTTTTCAAAGAAGAGCGCTTCGCCTTTTCCTGCAATATTAAAGTCTGTCAAACTTCCATTCTTAATATGTCGTTGGAGATCATCAATACGTTGCAGAATCATTTTTTCAGATTCATCAATCAGCAATTTATACTCTTTAAAGAAGTTTGGATCAGATGGATCAAGCTCAGCATATTTTCGATGTGGTGCTTCAAAGGCTTCCTTTTCTGTTTTATAAAAACGATCGCAGTATTTCTTTAGCAAAGTAATGGCTATCTCTTGCCATTCAAAATAGCGTTCAAAGCTGCTCAGTTCCATTTGCTCTTTGGGCATGTACAGTGTGTACCAAGAACTATCCTCTAGAGTTGCTTTAATGGCTTCAATACTTAAATTCAGGTTATACCAGTTGCGTTCTGCCTTTAACTGTTGCATTGCCTTGTAAATCGCATCAAAGTCCATAAAGGCTAAATGCTTGGCTTCCAGTTTCATATTATCAAGATCAGTATTGTGCCTTGTCACACGAACACCCTTACTGGCTTTGGCGGTTACTCTGGGATACCAATCCAAAGTGACATTTAAGTAATGCCCTTTATGGCTTTTTGCATAGTCTTCTGGTGCTATGAGCCGTGTTTTCTTCTGCTTCTTAAAATTAATATCATCAGGAATTTTTACTGTGATTAAAGGCGTTTTAGGCAATGTTATTTTGATGGAAATGGTCTTCTCAATCATACTGTCTGTCTTTTTGATGCCTTCACCTTCAAGGAACTCATTAAAACGAGCCATATAATCTGACTTCACCCCAAATACATTCAGCGTTTCCAAAATGGGCAAGTATTCATCCTTAGCCACCCAAACCATTTCATTGTCTTTTGTAGCCCAGTGAATCGCTCGACTACGCTTCATACAGCTTTCAAAACCACGCAAACGTACACCACGACCAAATAACTGGATAATTTCAGAGCCTTCTGATTTGCCAACATGCATTAAGCCCATTGTTGACACGCGATAACTATTCCAGCCTTCTGAAAAACGCTTAGAGCCAATTAATAGATTAATCTTGGAATCTTTATCATTAATGCCTTGAAAAATGGAGTTGTGAAAGCTCTTTTCACTGACACTAAGTGCTTCCTGATTTTGGCAAAGCTTTTTAAGTTTTACAGCATCGCCCACATTAATTACGCCAAAGTTTTCATCACTCGAACCCAAGCGTAAAGCCAGTTCACCATCACCACCTTTTAAAAACTCGACATGCAAAGTGCCACCTGCTGGTGCATTAAACAATGAATCTAAAATATCACTAAAGATTTGATCTGCATTTTCACCCAGGCTCACCAGATAAGGAAAAGCCTCAGCAAAAATATCTTTATTTTTTTGATTCAGTAGACCTGTATCACCGCTCAATAGCTTTTCAAGATTGCTGATACTGTTTTTTTGCTCTCGCACAAATTCAGCAATAAACAATAAAATATCGACAACATCCGATACCTGTTTACGGCTTTCAGTACGCACAGCAGCAACTCGGCTACCGACAAACACCCACAAGGGCTTACCCAAATCAAAGGCTTTATATTTAGCCTTATTCTCCGCATATACACGGCTTTGTTGATAAAAGCTCAATAAACAAGCCGTTAAATAAAGCTGACGGTTTTTCCTGTTCGCCTCACTCGAATCATCTGCATCAATATTCAAAATCTGAAAATCTTTACCAAAACCATCGGCATGAAAATAACGATAAGAATAATCAAACAGAATTGCTTTGGCATACTCATTTGCCAATTTTGCCGTACTACCCACTGCCTGTCCCAGTGTTGCAGAATACTCAAAGGTAAAACCGTCCCGTGCAAGACGTTCACGCATAGCAGACCAGACATCGCCCTTAGCACCCCGATGCCCTTCATCAATCAATACCAGATTATTTTGCTCAAACTGATCCACTGAAACGGTTTTCTTTTTCCCTTCTTCCTTGAGCTTGTTCATATCGATAACATCAATAATACTGTCACCGTATCTCATACTACCTTTAGCCACCTTTGAAAATTCAGAGGCGATAATACCCGATAGCTTAAACTCATCTAAATGCTGATGCGTCAAGCCTTCATTGGGTGTTAAGACAATAATACGGTTTAACTCATGCTCTCTGCGGTGCTTTTTAAGATAGTGCTTATACTGCAACAGGTTTATATGCAACAATAAGGTTTTACCACTACCCGTTGCATTCCAGTACGCCAGTTTCTTTAATTGATCTTCATTAAAAGGCTTCAACAAGTTAGTTTTTTTCTCACCCCATTCACTCAACGATTGATTAAATTGATCAAGGTGCTGATTTAAAGTCTTCAATAAATCCTCAGGGTCACGGAAATACCAATCCAGATAAATCTCAGTGAACAATAGGGTTAAATACTGAAAATACTTCCAGCGTATTTGTGGATAGCGTTTTTCATTAATTTGCCTTGTATGACGTTGGATATTTTCATCAAACTCAAGCAATAACTCTGGCGTTAAAATACTGTTATCAGGGAGTAAACCCAGTATTTCATTGTAATAAGCTGCATTGCCTTCTTTGTCTATTAGCTCTAAGGATTCATCTATTAACCTTCGAGACATTTCCCTAAAGGAATCAATATCAAGATTATAAACATCTGCACCAAACAGGCTTAGCATAAAGCGGTTTAGAACGAGTTTATGAGGAAATGGAACAACTGCTTTGGCCATTTTAAGCGTTACCTCTTGAGCGATGTTCTGGACAGAGCTGAACAACGTCTACATTTAACTGCTCAAGCAACTCTGAGTTTTCATCCCAGTCAGCATCGGTAGCATTAATGACATCTGCATTGGCTACAACCGCTACTGCTAAGAATTTCCTATCGGAAGGGTCAAAGTTTACATCAACAGGTAGTTCATCAAATCCTTGATTTTCATTATTATTAGCTGTGATTCTATGCAAGTAGATATTTCCATCAGGGTTATATTGGTTATCATGTAAATATTTAAAAAAAGCATCACCAATATTAGGTTGTCCTGCGTAGCTTAGGTGATGGCTGTATTCATCCATGATCAGTCCTCCATGATCAAGTGCAATATGTAGACTTTGATAGTTCTCCAAGAATTCAATACAAGCCAATTCACAATCTATAGAAGCATGTTGGCTATTACCGTTTGCAACTATGGTTACATTGGTATCAATAACACAGGGATTATTTGCATCAGACATTTTTTTTATTTGACTCCGCTTGTTTTTTCTTATGCAGTAAAGCGGCTTTTCGAGTAGCGGATATTTCTCTCATTTCATCACCAAAGAAGTGTTTTGGCCAATTGTTAATACTGCCATATTCATCAATATTTAATAATTCATGGTATGCTTTTCCACGTTTTGTATTGAAAAAATAAAGCATTAAATCATTAGGGTTAACGACCTCTTCAGCCACACGCCGTTGTAAACGTCGTAGTAAATGCTCACTATGGCTTTCCACGATAATCTGAATATTACGAGTGGCACTTACTTTGATAATTAAATCAGCTAATTTGCTTTGTACAGCAGGATGAAGATGAATTTCAGGCTGTTCTAATAAAACAATACTTTTTTTAGGGACATAGTATAAAAGTACGAGTACAGGTAATATCTGAGAGACACCAAAACCGACATCTGTTAAAGCAACTTCACTTGCTCCTGCTTCTTTTTTAACCAATGTTTTATATAAATTTGTATTAGGCGCAATTTCATCCACTCTAAAGTCATAAATAAGCCCTAGTTTTTTTAACCAATAAGCAATCATTTCTTGAAAAGATTTATAGCGTGTTCTTCCACCTAAATTACGTCTTTCTTTTTTCATGGTAGCCGCAAGAATTGCATCAATTGCTCTTTCTCCACGATGACCCACACCCTCAGGGCTAGAACCGGACCACTGATAATCACGTTTAGGAAATTCTCTCAGTGGACCGAGGTAATAAATTCTATCCATTAACGTTTCATATTCATTTTCAAAAATACTTAGAAAATCGGCATTTTGATAATATGTTTTTGCCTGATTTGGGTATAAATAGGTTTTAATCGGTTTAGGGAGTGCCCAGTTACGACCTCTGGTTCGATAAAACCGAAATTTATTCGTTGCTCCTGCTTTTTCAGGGGTAGCTGATAAGGTAAATTGAGACGATCCTTTTTTAGGGCTAATCTCGAAATTATATTTATCAAAGTGATAGCTAAATTTTTCTACAACTACCATGTTTTTATGAAAATAAATATTGCTTTGTATTCTTAATTTTTTACCTTTAAATAAAGAGCTTTTTGTACTTTTATTAGTGTCAGATATATTAATGGTTTTTTTTAGGTTCCAGTCTAATGACCAACTAAGATGTTTAGACTCATCATGTTGGTGAATAACATCCTTATAAGTACCAAGATTAACCAGTTTTTCAGGATTACCAAAATCCAGCACCATATTTCTATCAGTGGTGTTCTTACTTTGCTTTAGTAAAAGCAAGATTTGTAACAGACTACTTTTGCCTGAGCTATTAGTACCAAATAGCCCTGTTACTTTTCCAAAGGATATACTTAGATCTTCCCATGCTTTAAAGTTATTAAATTCAAGTTGGTTAATCATTTAAATGTCCTCCACAGCAAACATTAGTGTTTCAAAGGCTTCTTCAATTAATTGCACTTTCCAGCTTTCTTCACTGGTTTTTAAATTCGGTAAATTATTGTCGCCATTGACATAAACCCGATCAAATTCCATATCGCGGGTATTGTAGCTTTGCTTGCGGAACCATTCGTCCAGTGCATCATTATCGGTTTCTTTTAAGTTGCGCCAGATAATATGTACGCTTTCATCCGCAGGATTAGTTCCAATTACTTCAACCATACCCTGTTGCTTGCGGGTTGATTCTACCCTTAGCCCTAATAGATAATTAAAGGTCTCTACCAAATCAAGCCTTTGCTCACGGCTTTCATTATCACGCACCACACGCATCTTGGCATTAAAAGGATCAATAAATAGATCACGACTAAACAAACTGCCCTTCGCCTCAATATCCAGCATATAGTTCAGCAGATAATCTTCTTTTAGGGATTTGTTATTGGGATTATTGAGCAAATCAGCTTGTTGCTCGGTACGTTGTAATTGCAGATTATCAACTACATCCTCGTAGGATTCGAGGCGAATGGTTTTAAAACAGTGAGAAATACCATTATAAGGATTAACCACGGAAGACACGGAACACGCGGAAGTTTCTTTTTTATTTTTCCGTTTATTCTGTGTGTTCCGTGGTTGTGGCTTACCATTTTTCCAGTTTTCAGAATAAACGACTTTTTTAATACGGGGTTTTAAGACGGTATCAAAATATGCACCCATTTCGACAAGGATGTATTTTCGGTTTCCCTTGTCTTCGCGATTTAGGTTTATGGTGGCATGGGCGGTTGTGCCAGAGCCTGCAAAAAAATCTAAAATTGGATATTGTTTACTTTTAGCAACAAGTAAAACCCCCCTTATTAGCTCAATTGGTTTAGGGTTACTGAAGGCATTTTTATATCCAAATAATGAACTCATTAAATTATTTGCACCTTGATTGTGACCAAACTGATCATGTGTCCACCAATTTGTTGCACATTGCCCTTCTTCTTCTCTCTCACTTTTATAGTATTTCTTTCGAGGAGAACCTTCACCGTTTTTAGGAAAGTAAATACGACCTTCTTTCAGAAGAGTTTTGAATGTATTTTCTTCTCCCATCCATTCTCCATCTAATATTTTTCCTGTAGGGGTTTTAATTATGTATTTTGAACCAGATTGGTCAGATCCAACTTTCCAAGGTTTAGATGCCCAACTACCTCGTTCATCACCATCTGGATTTGAAAAACTACCTGTTAAGTCTAACTTGCCAACACCAGATGCTTTATAAGACAAAGAATCTTTTGCATAGCTAATTATATATTCTGAAACCATTCCAAGCATTTTAGTTTTATCATTAGGTTGATTATGTCTTCGTCTCCATGAAATTAGCCCCTCAAAATTAACTCTCTTAAAGATTGTCTCCAAAATATATTTAAGTGATGCAAGCTCATTATGATCTATGCTGACGAAAAGAGTTGATTCACTCGTCATTAAGTTTCTAGCCTGAATTAAGCGTTGCGATATTAATGTTGCCCAAGAAGATTGATCATAGTTATCCTTATAGACAAACTTCCCCTTTGCTCGATCTTGCTCTGTATTATAAGGCGGATCAATATAAACACATTTAATCTGCTCCTGATACCGCTCCTGCATTAAATTCAAAGCCTGAAAATTCTCGGAATGCACCAACAATCCATCCGTAGTTTCATCCAAATCATCAATCTCAGCCAATAAACGTTGTTTGAAATCCTCCCCAAACAAGCTCGTATCTATCAATAAATAAGGATTTTCCTTTAAAAACATTTCCGTGTATTTAGTGTCTTTCGTGGTCTCTTTATCAATAACCCCCAAATCCACCCATTCCTGAATCTGCGCCTTATTCCCCACTATCTCCTTATAAAAAGATTCAGGCACACGATCCAGCGTCATACAATAATGACTTTCCAGCACAAACTTTTTCTTCAACCAGAGCTTTTTCTGAAAATCTTCCAGTTGTGCCAAAAAAGCAATTAGCTTTAGTGCAATGGTTTTAAACGCCACCATCTTCTTTAGCGTTCGCTCATTACTTAATAACTGGCTGTCTAGCGAATCAGCATTGTCTGGCACAATATCATCCAGCAGAAGCAGTTCGTTTTTAATAAAAAAGTCCAGCTCACGCTTTAAGAAGCCCCTCAGGTCTTTATGTATAAAGTAATCAAAACTGTTTTTGGCGGTGTAATCGTTAAGGTATTTTTCGAGTACGGTTCTGTTTTTATTTTTGGCGGTGGGTTTTGGGGCTAATAGTTCAGCCTGCCAGCTTTGCCAATCTTGTTGGTTGGCAAAAACACCTTCGCTATTAAAGCTTTTAATAAACTCAATCGCTGCCAGATTCAGGTCTTTTTGTTTGCGTTTTTTACTATCAGGCTGATAGTTAAAATGCAGGATTAATTCATCTTTGCCATTCACTTGACGAATTGAAACGGGTTGGTTTTCATCCAGCATAAAACGCCGTTCTTTGTCACTGGTTTCTTTTTTGTTGTTTTGTTCGGTACTGGCTTGCACCAGCTCAAAGCGAATGGTCTTTTTATTATCAGCCTCATCACTTTCGCCGACTTTAAAGGCATAGTTGCTAAAGCTCTCGGCACTTTTAATATAATACTGGTCGGCATTCGCCCAATGCAGTTTAACCTCTTCGCCATTCATGGGCAGAGGTGAATAGGTTTCCTGCTTATAACGACGCAGTGACATAAAATCACCGCCATCGTAATAACGACTAAAAAAGGTAGTGAGGTGGGAGAATATTTTAGCTTCGTCTTTTTCCAGACTGTTAGTTGCACCATCACC
>JALVEA010000058.1 GCA_027008665.1 Thiotrichaceae bacterium
ACGCATTTTTTCAGAGATGCCACCGCTTGCAATTTTATTAAAAAATGTTTCCACAAGTGTTGTCCACAATGGTTTTTCTGAAACTGTGGGATTTGAATCTGATATTGATTTGTTGTTTATTTGTCCTATTTTAATAATCTCACCACTTCTGGTATGCGTTATTTCAAGCTGTGTTTTTTCTACAGAATGCCCCATGTTAAGCAGATCATTTAATCTTGGCTCACCCCATTGTAGCCTGCTGTAATAACGTTTATGCAGTTTTAACTCCATTTCATTAAACGCTTCAATATAGGCTTCTTTAAACTGTGCGGCTCGTTTTCCTGTAAAGCCCATCACCAAATAGACAAACCCATCACGGGTAATTTGATACTCCTTGCGAACCTCTCCTTTGCTGTCTTTATAATCAACCGCCTCAAAATTGAGGCGGTTAAATTGTGGAGAACAATCTAAATGTTCAATATCACGTAATATATTGTCATGACGTTTATTAAAATAATAGGCAATTTCACGGGAAGTTGTTATTGCTCTTTCATTAACGATTGTAAGTTTGATTTTTTTAATAGATGACATCGTAATAGTCCTGATATTAAGGCTTTTCTCATTAATGATTATTTTCTACATGCACCTGTAGATTAGATGCAATTAAAAACACGCTTTGATGAGAAAAGACATTTTTTAAACGCAATAAACAGCATTCCCAAATTATTTTAGAATGATAGAGAATGAGTTACGCGCTAAGTTAAAGAAAAATAAGTGTTTATTATTGCTTTATTAGGCTTGCTGACGGGTAATAACAAAATAAAAAATAACACTTTTTTGGGAATAATTGCTTTTGTGGATAAAAGCATTGGTTGTGGATAGCATCCTGATGATGCTGTGGGTATAATCGGTTTTGCATGATTCAATCCTACTGTATATTAGGTTGATGAATGAAGTCCTAGCTTTGCTGGTGTCGATGTCAGCTTAGCCGGGCATAATTTTTAATAAGTTTGCTTTCTAGTTAAAAAATACAGTCCACATAACTTATTGCAATACTATAAACCATATTTCAGAATCGTGCTGGGTGATAATTTTCCATTTTAAAAAATCATGAAAAATACTTTAGAAAATAGCCGTTATTTCTGACCACATGGATATATTTAGATTTTCCTGTTATATCTTCAAGTTTATTACGCAAACGGCTGATATGTACATCAATACGTCGGTCTAATGGGTGATAATCTGTCACGCCAATGGCTTCATTTAAAGCCTCACGAGTTACTATTTCCCCATAATTTTCACACAATATAGCAAAAAGACGCTTTTCATTCTCCGTTAAATGAACATATATTTGACCATTGTGCAATTTTTTAGAATTAAAATCATAACAATACGAACCAAAACTGAATTTATCTCCCTTTTTCTTCACCGCATCAGAGTGATGCAATCGCATCATAATTTCTACTCTTAAAAGCAATTCTTCTATATCAAATGGTTTATTAATATAATCTACAGCACCAGAACCTAAGGCAAGAAGTCGATCCTTCTTTTTATTTTCTCCTGTTAACATAATAACAGGGATCAGTGGATACTTTTTTGCAAGCCATTCTAACCAATAAAAACCATTTTTTCCTGACATTAAAACATCAAGCAATATAAGATCAGGCTTTTTCTCGGTCGAATCAAAATAAGATTTTAAATATTCTCCTCCTACCAGTTGATCACAAATATAATTCTTCTTTTCAAAAAAAGAAGTGAGATAGGTTTGAAGTAATGCATCATCGTCAATGATTAAGAGCTTTTTTTTGTTCATTGTGAAAGTTTGTGATTTCATTGGGGTGAATGTAACATGTTTAAGCTATTAATGTCATTGACAATTAGTGGGCTAGTTAAGCTTCGCTAATTAAGGATTGCTCTATCCAGAGGTATAGTTTAATGATTTAATATAGCCCTCATCAATGGATGCCTTATTTCTTACCAAGCGTACACTGGCATTATAATATTTGAGATTTTCCTCATCGGTACCTGAGTCAAAATCCAATGACCAAGCATATTCCTCTTTATTATAAAAGGTTGATGAACTCCAATACTTTGTAGGGGAGGTATTAGGAAAGACTTTATTATTAATGCTCGGTTTAAGACAAACATTGTCTGTTGTCGATAGCCAGTTCGACTTTTCAATAAGAGGTTCTTTTTTATCACAATAAACGAGAGATCGTAATTCATCAATAGTGGGTAAGCGCCAATTATTATAACCTGCAAAACTCGCTTGTTTAAAACGCCTAACCGCATTATCCCATGTATATTGCCGTACCATCCCTTTGCCACAAGCAATGGTGCGTTGCCCTTCGCTGTATTTTTTCCACATTAAATTGGTACTGCAATCCGTGATGGTGTCATCTTGATTATCAATATACTTCCCTGCCTGCTTATCTGTATCGGATTGGATGATTGTTCTAATTGTTTCTAATAAATGTTGATAGCTCATCTCTGTTCGGTCACCTTTCCAATTTTGCAACGCTTCTGTTGCAAGGGTTGCATAAGGCATAGGAGGAATAACGTGTTCACATAAAACAGGAATTAATATTTGCTTTTCCATTGCTTTTAAAGCCTCTGATTGAACCCAAAAAGATTGGACAGAGGCATGTGACCAAACCGTAATAACACATTTACTGTTATTAATGCTATTTCTAATCCTACTTGAAACATCTTCTGTGGTTAAATCATTTTGATCCCAACGTACACTGTAACCTTCAGAGCCTAATGCTTTTGCCAGCATCCCAACCCAAGCTCTATCGACACTGCTATAATTGATAAATATATCGTTCATTTGATTGAAAGTCCCTTTGCTATAATGGTGCTAAATGCAAGCTATATCTGCAAAGTCAATACGGATTCAGCTTAGATTTAATAGATGAATATCTATACCAAGTATTACTATCTTTGGCAAATAATTATTAAAAATAACTTGATGCTTTTATACGGAGAACCTTTTGTTTTTCCAAGTGTGGGAAAATACATCATAGGATCATTTGTTTATTGATCAATCCTAATAGGCTACTTGCAATTCTAGTTGAATCCAGTATAAGAGTCAGTCGATTAGATATTTCCAAATCATTCAAAATAACACCAACAATCATCTGCACAGCCTAATTATGAACAAAACAAAACAATTAAAACAACTTCTCCAGCAACGTATTCTCATTCTCGATGGCGCAATGGGAACTATGATCCAACGACGTAAATTAGAGGAGGCAGATTATCGTGGAGAGCGTTTTGCTGATTATCATCTATTGATTAAAGGTAATAATGATTTATTAGCCATTACTCAACCTGATGTGATTCGCCAGATTCATGAGGAATATCTCGAAGCGGGTGCAGATATTGTCGAGACAAATACCTTTAATGCCACTCGGGTCAGTATGTCTGATTATGAGATGGAAGATATTGCTTATGAGATCAATGTGGCAGCGGCTCAATTAGCACGTAAAGCGGCGGATAAATTTAGCACGGCGGATAAACCGCGTTTTGTTGCGGGTGTATTAGGGCCAACGAGTAAGACTTGTAGTATGTCGCCTGATGTCAATGATCCTGGTTTTCGTGCCATTACTTTTGATGATCTCGTTGAAGACTATAGTGCCTCTGCTCGTGGCTTGATTGAAGGTGGGGCGGACATTCTTTTGATCGAAACGATTTTTGATACTCTAAATGCAAAGGCGGCAATTTTTGCCGTTAAAACCGTGTTTGAGGAAGATAAGATTGAATTGCCGATTATGATCTCTGGCACTATTACCGATGCCTCAGGGCGTACTCTTTCAGGTCAAACGACCGAAGCATTTTATAATGCACTTATCCATGCAGAGCCTATATCCATTGGTCTTAACTGTGCCTTAGGGCCTGATATGTTGCGTCAATATGTGCAGGAATTATCACGCATTAGTAAAACCCATGTCTCTGCCCATCCGAATGCAGGTTTGCCGAATGAGTTTGGTGAATATGATTTGGATGCGATAGAAATGGCAAGGTATATAAAAGAATGGGCAGAGAGTGGCTATTTGAACATTGTCGGTGGTTGCTGTGGATCAAGCCCGCTACATATCAAAGCAATTGCCGAAGCAATTCAAGATGCCACCCCGCGGGAATTACCTAATTTACCCGTGGAATGTCGTTTATCAGGCTTAGAGCCATTTAATATAGGCGCTAATAGCTTATTTACCAATGTAGGTGAGCGTACCAATGTCACAGGTTCGGCACGTTTTAAACGTCTGATTAAAGAAGAGGATTACGATACTGCATTAGAGGTTGCTAAAGAGCAGGTTGAAAATGGCGCGCAAATTATTGATATTAATATGGATGAGGCAATGCTGGAGTCTAAAGAAGCAATGGTACGCTTCTTAAACCTGATTGCTGCCGAGCCTGATATTGCGCGCGTTCCTGTGATGGTGGATTCCTCAAAATGGGAGATTATTGAGGCGGGTTTAAAATGCATTCAAGGCAAAGGCATTGTTAACTCGATTTCAATGAAAGAAGGCGTTGATAACTTTATTCATCAAGCGACTTTAATCAAACGCTATGGTGCGGCTGCGGTCGTGATGGCATTTGATGAAGACGGTCAAGCCGATACCAAAGCACGTAAAATCGAAATTTGCACCCGTGCCTATCAAATATTGACAGAAGAAGTTGGCTTTCCACCTGAAGATATTATTTTTGACCCCAATATTTTCGCCATTGCCACAGGCATTGAAGAGCATAATAACTACGCGGTGGACTTTATTGAGGCGACGCGTGAAATCAAAGCGACCTTACCGCATTGTAAAGTTTCAGGTGGTGTTTCCAATGTTTCCTTCTCTTACCGTGGCAATAATCCTGTGCGTGAAGCGATTCATTCTGTTTTTCTTTATTATGCGGTACAAGCAGGGATGGATAT
>JALVEA010000059.1 GCA_027008665.1 Thiotrichaceae bacterium
CGACAATTTCTTCGACACTTTTATATTCTTCAATAAAATAACGTAATACAGCATCTAAAATATCATAAGGGGGCAAGGAGTCTTCATCCACTTGGTCAGGGGCAAGTTCGGCAGAGGGTGGGCGGGTAATAACACGATCTGGAATCATTTCACCATCACCTAGACTATTGCGATAACGGGACAAATCATAAACAACGGTCTTAAATACGTCTTTTAAAGGGGCAAAACCACCTGCCATATCGCCATAAAGGGTAGCATAACCAACGGACATTTCACTTTTATTACCTGTGGCTAACAGCATTTTTCCTAATTTATTTGACATTGCCATCAACAAAACACCACGAGAACGGGCTTGTAGATTTTCTTCGGTCACATCACGTTCGGTATTAACAAATTCTTTTTCCAAGGCGTCCATAAAGCTATTGAAAATAGGTTCAATCGGTATTTCTCGGTATTTGACCCCCAGCTTTTTCGCCTGTTCATGCGCATCGTGGATACTAATATCAGCGGTATAGCGAAATGGCATCATCACCGCTTCCACCTTATCAGCGCCAAGCGCATCAACTGCAATCGCAAGGGTTAGCCCTGAATCAATCCCCCCTGATAAACCTAGCATTACACCGGGAAAATTATTTTTATTCACATAATCTTTGACACCTAATACTAGTGCTTTATAAATCAGTGCATTATCACTTTCAGTGCGTAACTGATGGATTTTATCCGCTTTTACCGTACCTAAAGGGAGTTTTTGGGTGAAAGTTCCTGCTTCTAGAGTAGGCGCTTGAAAGACTAATTGCCCTTGTTTATCAACCAGCAAAGATTCTCCATCAAACACCAAATCATCCTGCCCACCGACTAAATTGACATAAGCAATTGCTAATTGATTATCAGAGGCACGTTCTGAGAGCATATCAAAACGTTCTTGAGTTTTATTTAAACGAAACGGTGAGGCATTAATGGCGATAACAGCCTCTGCACCCTGTTTAGCCAGTGCTTGTATTGGTTGTCGCTTCCAAATATCTTCGCAAATCAGCAAACCGACTTGATGCCCTGCAATATCAACCACAACGCTTTCAGAACCTGCTGTAAAATAGCGTTTCTCATCAAAAACGCGGTAGTTAGGC
Source organism: Thiotrichaceae bacterium (assembly GCA_027008665.1). Taxonomy (GTDB): domain Bacteria; phylum Pseudomonadota; class Gammaproteobacteria; order Thiotrichales; family Thiotrichaceae; genus JAGLBW01. The sequence continues at coordinate 1,125 of JALVEA010000059.1, forward strand.
AGATGCTGTTTAGCATATTGAGTTATTATTTCACCATTTTGTAATAGACAGGCCATATTAAATAATTGTCCATCACGCATAATAGGTGCACCGACAATCGCACTAATGCCCTTAGTGGCTTTGGCAATTGTCTCTAGTGCAAGCTCTACTTTATGCAAAAAGGCAGGACGAAATAGCAAATCCTCAGGTGGATAACCCGTAATGATTAACTCAGGAAAAACGACAATATCAGCCTTTTCCTGTTTTGCTTGTGCAATAGCATCAAGAATAAGTTGAGTATTATGACGAAAACTGCCCACGATAGGGTTTAGTTGGGCGATTGAAATGATAAGTTCTTGCTTCATTTAAGATGAATCTATTGTTTAAAGGGGAGAAGTAAGGTATAGCAATCTTACTTCTGAATAGCAATCTAAAATAGCATTGGAACCATAATAGCTAGTTAATTGATTAAAAAAAGACCAATATTATAAAAGAAAGGTGTGAAAGATTTATCTTTTCCCATGCCGATTTTGGCTGGACGGCTTTTTTAAAACCGTCCGCGATATTTAAATTTTAGTCAAATTCTTTTAATGCGGCTGTTACCGCTTTGCCTGAGTCGATTTTCGCATTCATATTGGTTAAAACTGCATCTAATGCGCCTAAACAGGTCAGTACATTTTGCTGGCTACTTGCATATCCCATTAAACCAATTCTCCAGATTTTTCCTGCCATTGACCCAAGTCCAGCACCGATTTCAAGATTATAACGGCTAAGTAGTTGTTGACGCACAGCGGCTTCATCAATGCCTTCAGGTAGCGTAACAGCATTGAGTTGAGGCAGGCGGTAGGCTTCATCAACAAAGAAACCAAGCCCCATTGCTTCAATGCCTGCTTTTAATGCTTGATGATTACGCTTGTGACGCGCCCATGAGTTTTCTAAACCTTCTTCTTGTAAAATAACTAGTGATTCATGAAAAGCATACAGTGCATTAATCGGTGCAGTGTGATGATAACTACGCTGTGAACCTTCCCCCCAATATCCCATTACAAGATTTAAATCCATAAACCAGCTTTGTACTTTGGTATTGCGGTTTTGAATTTTATTGATAGCCGCTTCACTAAAACTAACAGGTGAAATACCCGGAACACAAGAAAGACATTTTTGCGTGCCTGAGTAGATAGCATCAATATTCCAATCATCGACACGTAACTCTGAACCAGCTAATGAAGTCACAGCATCCACAATGGTTAAGCAATCATAATCATGGGCTATTTGTACCAATGTTTTAGCATCAGAAATTGCACCCGTTGACGTTTCAGCATGAACAAAAGCAACTGTACTCGCCTCTGGATGTGCTTTTAAAGCTTCCTCAAGTTTATTAGGATCAACAGGCGACCCCCAAGCCTCTTCAACAACAATCGCCGTTGCACCACAGCGTTCTACGTTTTCGATCATACGCATTCCAAACACACCATTTTGGCACACGATAACCGTCTCACCAGGCTCAATAAGATTAACAAAACAAGTTTCCATACCCGCAGACCCTGGAGCAGAAATAGGCATAGTGAGTTTATTTTTAGTAAGAAACGTCTCTTGAAGCAGAGTTTTAACCTCATCCATCAAACTCACAAACATGGGGTCAAGATGCCCAATAGTAGGACGTGACATCGCCTCTAAAATACGTGGATTCACATCAGAAGGACCCGGGCCCATTAATATTCTTTGCGGAGGATGAAAGGAAGAAATTGACATACTAATTACCTTGTTTTCTAAATACAATTACAATAAAAGGAGAAGGATAGTATCCTGTTGACGATGATGTTTCAGCAACTCATAGTAATTGTGTGGGTTAGATGAAGTGAAATGGGCATGGGATAAATTACCCATCCAGAGGTTTAGATAATTGAGACCAAAATGCGTCAATCGATCACTGTGTTCAACGACAATCCGCATCAGATGCTTATCTTTTAATGCTTGATACATTGCAATAAGGATTAATCGATATTGATAGAAATTAGGTCATCATCTATCCCTTGCAACGCCAGCGCGTTGCTAATTGCATCATCTCGCTGGTCAGGCTATGCAAACATAAAAGGGAATAATTACCTCTTAAAGTAAATCACTAAACTTTATATAATAATTATATTTATCAAATAGATAAATAAAAAATAATTTGACTATTCTGGTTTTGCCAAACGCCAAATATAATATATCTATTGACGAGGGAATATTTACCTCTTATTCTTAGTCCTAAGTTGTTACTTAATTACTTCCAAAAAAACAACTTATAGACTTTCATATAAATAATTTCTGTAGACGGTGGCTTTAACCCCGCTAGACGAGGCTAAAGCACTCGATTCCGAAGAAATTTAATGTCTGAACATCTATAGAAATATCGAAACAATATGGTTCAATAGATTGTTTCAATATCCCCTATACATAATTTAATAAAAATTTTAGCAAGGTGAAAAACAATGTTGAAGAATATGAAATTTTCTTATCATGCGGCAATGGGTGTTGTTTTTTCAATACTCGTTGTCGGTTGTAATAGTAGTAACAGTGCTGCTGTTACAGATTCCCCAGCAACATCAGTAAAAAAAACATTAAAGCGTATGCAAAATATCAGCGAGCTTGAGAAGAATTTAAAACAGTTAATGCGACAGAGTTACGGAAAAATCACTCCCATTTTTTATACATTTGAGGGGGATGCTCCAACCGCAGGTTTAGAGGCAAGTAGTGATTCAAGTAATAGTAGTTCAAGCACTAATACTCAGGTTGTTGGCGTTGATGAAGCTGATAGAATAAAAAATGATGATGCTTATCTTTATATTGCTTCTGCATCTCAAGGCAGTATTAAGGCTTATTCCACGTTGACAGGCAATGCAATAGTCCAAGATGAAATCACTTTACGCCCTGATGCTAATATTTCGGGGCTTTATTTGTTCAATGATAAACTGATCGCATTGTCCAATAATAATTCCTATGCTCACTATACCGATTGGTTTGATATTAATCAGTGGAATAAGCAATCCACTCAATTAGATCTATTGCATACGAATAATGGCAAAATGGATAAAGAAAATAATCTACAAATTGATGGACAACTCATTAGCAGTCGTCGTATTGAGGATACACTTTATCTCGTCACTCGCCATACACCGACCTTAGATGGATTAGTTTTGTATCCTAATAATGATGCTGATGTGGAAAAGAACCTTGCTTTAATTGATGCTGCCACATTGTCTGATTTATTACCTGATTATTCTGTTAATGGTGATAATAAAGGCGATGTCTTGGCGGCATCCCATTGTTTTAGTGTTGATTATCCTAATAATTCTTATCAGCAAGCCACTATTATCAATGTACTTAGTATTGACTTAAATAATGCAACCGCACAACCTAAGGGAAGCTGTTTTGTCGGTAATACGGAGGCACTTTATGTCTCAACGAATTCTTTGTATCTCGCTACCACTCAATATGATTATCAAGTAAATAATGGCATTGCTTTTTATCAACCTGAGGTAACAACCGATATTCATAAATTCAGTTTAGATGGCTTGAATATTAATTATAAAGGCTCGGCGGAAGTATCAGGACATCTTGGCTGGCAACAAGATCTTAAATCATTCCGTATGGGTGAGTTTACCGTTACCGATCCAAATAATGCAGATGCTGACCCTCAACAAATATTTGGAGTAATTACTTATACAGGCAATCAATTAAATACTAATGCCTCCCCTGCAAAATTAACCACTTTAGAAGAAGACAGTAGCAATCC
>JALVEA010000060.1 GCA_027008665.1 Thiotrichaceae bacterium
ATTAATAATTGCAGTAAAAATAATCTGTTGTTGCCCATCGTAGGTTTTAAAAATGGTATTTTGGATTATTATTTTATGTCCAATATCAACAAAAGCATTTAGAAAAACAACCATTAAATAGGTAAACAAACCAATGACTTTTAATGGATTTTTCATATATCTATCCTTTTTTTAATTTCTCTTGTAATGCTTTCAATCCTTTGAAGTCACCTGCATCTGCTAATATTGCTTGTTCAGCCCATGATGCCATCACGTTTTTATTAATCACTCTGACACCATCTGCGGTTAATTTTTTAATTAATTCTTCAGTGTCTAATTCACTTAGTTGTTGAAAAGAGTTTAGTCCAATTTTCTTTAAATGTTTAGACATACTTGGACCGATACCAAATAATTTAGTAAAATCATCAGGTTTGGCTGGTTTTGTTTTTGGATCTTGCTTTTTTTCAGTTTTTTCTTCTAGCTCTTTTGTCGCTACATTTTCTTCTTTTTCTTCCTCTGTTGCTTTTTGAGTTTTTTCAACTATTTTAGAAGAAATTTCTACATCAGCTTTGTCTTCAATTTTGTTGTTTTTATTGCTATTTTTCCAGATAAAATTATAAAACAACCATTCAATAAGCCAGCCTGTTAAAATACCAAAGATGAAAGTACTAGCAAAAGAAGAGCTAACATAGTTTACAACAATATTTATTAAATCATTCATAATTTTCCTCAACCTCCCATCACTATGGGACTGATATTAATCAATATATACTAGTATATACCATTGAATATAATAAAACCTTAATATAGATTTCGGGCTATCTATTTAATAATCAACCCCACAAATTACCCAAACTAAACTCAATTGCATCAAAAGGAACGGCGCTAATTTTTTCTTCTTCGCTTAAGCTTGCCATTAGACTCCAGCGTTGATTTTCTAATTGATAAACTTCCAATGTTTTTAATTCTGGATCGATTAGCCAAAGATATTTTACCCCTAGTTCCGCGTAAACAGGCATTTTAACCATACGGTCTTTTTTTACCGTCGAAGGGGAAAAGATTTCACAAACCCAATCAGGAATACATTCAAACCATACTGTTTTAGGGAGTTTTGGCATTCGTTCCCGTTTCCATCCCGCTAGATCAGGTACTAGAATATGATTTTCTATATGTAATTCTGGTTCATCTAAAATCCACCAACCACCAGGGCCATTAATACCACCATCAAAAGGACCTCCAACTATATACCCTAAAGCAGAAGAAGTGCGGGTATGTTTAGGTGCAGGACGTGGTTGACTGTATAAAACATTATGGATAATTTCTCCAATATGATGTTCTGGTAGTGCCATAAAATCATCATAAAGCGTATCTTTTAATACAGGTAGTGACATAGGGTTACTCTCAGTTTTATGGTATGGTTCACATGCTCGCTCATTATAATTTTTTTATAAACACCTCTCCCGCTGGATGGTTGATATGAAAGGCAGAACGACAATGCGGACATTGGGAAAGTGTTTCAAAGCGACTGCTTTCACGAATTTCATCAATGATGAGGCGAGCATCACGCTGACTTAATCCAAGTTTATGGCGAATACGATTTAGTTTTTTATATTCATTTTTTGAAATATGCTTATTATCCTGTATGGTTTTATGTACTTCAATCTGAAATCTCTCTCTACGACGATTAACTTCCGCGCTAAAACCAGATGCCATAATACCTGCGGGTAAAGCGGCCATGGTAATACCTGATATCGCAATAATTCCGCCCAAGAATTTTCCTGCTACGGTGATCGGAATAACATCGCCATAACCAACCGTTGTTAAGGTGATGGTTGCCCACCATAATGATTTTGCAATACTACCAAAGGCTTCAGGCTGAACTTCACCTTCCAGTAAATGCATTCCTGTTGCAGTCAGAATAATAATAATGCCAAGAATGAAAAAGGCAGAAACAAAAGTGGTGGCTTCGTATTTTAAAACCGAAAGCAAAATCTCCATTGAACGTGCGTAGCGGGTAAGTTTAAAGGCTCGAACCAAACGCAATGAACGTAGCAAAATTAGATCATCAGTGATAAAAAAGCTGAGAAAAAAAGGCAAAATAGCCAATAAATCAATGATTGCCATTGGTGTTATTATGTAATGCAATCGGGCTTTTAGATCGGATTGATGATGATTGTTCCTTTCTGGGGCAATCCAAACTCTTAATATGTAATCTAGTGTAAAAATGCTAAAGGCAAAGTATTCAAATACATTGAAACTGTTTTTATAGTGGTTTGAAATATTAACATCAGACTCTAAAATAACCGCTATAACACTGCTGACGATCATCATAATCAAAAAGAGGTTAATACTAAAACCTAGTTTCCCCCCTGCATGTTTTTCAAGAATTTGGTAAGCCCGTTTTCTTATATTCATAGAATTTTTAGTTATCTCCTTAGGAAAATAGTCTTTTATTTAAAGATTATAAATGCAACGATTTAGAGACTATACTCATATCATTGATGGCATTTCCAATCTTGAGATCATGGATAGATAAAATAATCAGTGACTTTGAAACAATGCTAAACAGACTGTGCAAGCCAATAATAATTAAGAGGAAGATTGATGCAAGCTATATGGAAACAATACTATCCAGAAGGTGTCCTGGCTGAAATCAATATCAATGAATGCGCTTCGATTGCTGAATTATTTCATCAAAATATCGAAAAATACCGTGATCGACCTGCTTATTCCAATATGGGAAAAACGCTAAGTTACAATGATTTGGATCTTTTAACACGAAATTTTTCTGCTTATTTAAGTTCAGAGTTAGGTCTACAAAAAGGGGATCGTATTGCTATTATGATGCCCAATATCCTGCAATATCCTGTGGTGTTATTTGCCGCTTTACGCGCAGGTCTGGTGGTGGCGTAGCCCGTATGCAGCTTTGCAGAATACGGGGAAACGATTCCTTCGGACAATCAATGGCTATTTATTGGTCATGCGTAAGTATGACACGATAAACCTGTGTTTTATCACCTGTGACAAGCTTGTCATTTGCTTGTTAATCTCCCATTAATGGCATAATATCTATCCAATCAATTGCTGGAGTTTATTGTGTCATTCCCCACACTGCCTGTTTCACTCTACACGTTTACCTTTAAAGCATTACAGCCGATTATTGATGTGAATTTTTCTGCTAGCTTATGGCATGGGCAGTTTGGTCGGTCTTTACGGCATATTGTCCACTGTGTTCAACCTAACTCTGAGTGTAAAAATTGCCTATTATTACACCATTGTGATTATTCGTTTCTATTTAATGGCACACCTCCTGTGAATAGAAAGATAATGCGAAAGTATGAGAATATCCCCGTTCCCTATGCCTTTTGTATGCCTATCGCTCAGTCAATGCAGGTTCAAGCGGGTGAATTATTTTCCATTCAGATGAGCTTGATCGGCACTAGCTGTCATAAACTCCCCGCTTTTATTAAAAGCATGGAAAATATCGGGCAGTGTGGGTTAAAAAAACAACGTTATCGCGCTACGCTTAACAGTGTTTCAGTGCAATATCAGCAAGGGCAAGAAACCTTGTTATATGCCAATGGACTCTTGCTTTCATTGCCAAAACAACAAAGCCCAACCATTCCTCCATGCCCTGCGTTTATTCGCTTACAGTGGTGTAGCCCTTATCGTGCTAAATCGGTCAAAGGCAATGAAAAAATCAATAGTATAGATATTGCTAAATTGATGATGAGTATTATTCGTCGTATTTTTTTATTACAAAATTTCTACACTGAAAACCCCTTACAAACTGATTTTATCGTACTAAAAAAACTTAGCTCCAAACTTAAAACAGCCTGTCTTAACAGCTCTCTACAAGCGGCTCTAAGCACTCGAAAATCAGCCAAACATGGAGAATGGTTACCCACCTCTGGCGTTATTGGCACACTCGATTTCTCACTGCAAGGACTTGATGAACTATGGCCTTATTTATTTTTAGGGCAGTTTTTAAATGTCGGGCAAAATGCCAGCATGGGATTTGGACGCTATAAAATCATGGTTTTAGCCGATAAAAACATAAAAACGATAGTTTGAATTGAAAAAATGACAAGCTTGTCATGGAATTTAAAAACTATCTAATAGGTACAATGCAAGCATGAAAACACCACAACAACACTCAAATCGTATTTTATTAGCCGTAACAGGGTTATCACCACAGATTGTAACTGAAACATTGTATGCACTTTGTGTTATCCAAGACCCTGCTTTTATACCCACCGAAGTGCATATTTTAACGACAGAGGAAGGCGCTGAACGGGCGAGATTAAATTTATTATCTAAGCAAGGTTGGTTTCATCGTTTAAGAAAAGATTATCATTTACCCGCGATTAAATTTACCGCCGATTGTATTCATGTGCTTGAAGATGTCACTGGAAATCGTTTAAGTGATATTCGTACTGTAGAAGATAATGAACAAGCCGCTAATACCATTACTAACAAGGTACGTGAATTTACAGGAAAAAAAGATACCGCATTACATGTTTCCATTGCTGGCGGACGTAAAACCATGGGATTTTATGTGGGGTATGCTTTATCACTGTATGGGCGAGAGCAAGATCGTTTATCGCATGTGTTAGTTAACTCTCCCTATGAACAGCATCCTGATTTTTATTATCCAACCCCATATAGCCGTATTATTCACACCCGTTTTGGCAACCCTAAACCGATGGACACACAGGAGGCAAACGTGACCTTAGCTGAAATCCCTTTTGTCTGTTTGCGTCACAGTTTGTCTAAGAATTCATTAGAACGTGATACGCCATTTAGTGTTGCTGTTCATGCGGTTCAGCAAGAAATTTCTCCACCACGAATAAGCATTAATCTACAGAAACAAACCTTATTTTGTGG
>JALVEA010000061.1 GCA_027008665.1 Thiotrichaceae bacterium
CTATTTTTACGCCATAGACATTTTAAATTTCATCTTGATCACTAAAAAGCTGAAGCTTTCCCTCCTTTGTATCAGGCAATTATTTATCTGAAAAACTATAGATCCAATATCAAAACTAATTGCTAGCAAAAGCGATCAACTGAAGCACGATTAAAGCATAGATCCCAGCAATCACATCATCCATCATGATTCCTACACCACCTTGTACTTTTTTATCCACGATATGTATTGGCCATGGCTTCCAAATATCAAAGAGTCTAAACAAGGCAAAACCTAGCACTACCCACTGCCAACCTTGCGGGGCGGCTATCATTGTGATAAAAAAACCTGAAAATTCATCCCATACAATGCCTGAGTGATCGTGCACTCCCAACATTTCGGATGATTTTCCACACAACCAAAAACCAATGAGAATTGAAATAACGGTTATCAGCAGATAAAGTGACAAGCTGAAATTAAGCATGAATAAATAGAGGGGAACCGCGACGAGTGTACCAAACGTTCCAGGGGCAAAAGGTGCAAGCCCACTACCGAAACCAAAGGCAAAAAAATGAATTGGTGAGTTGAATACGATTTTAGTGAGTTTTGGATCGTATGACATAGTGCTTAACTTTTTCTAAATCTCAATACGAATAATCGACTGTTTTAAGCGAATAGGTTCAGGAAAAAGATCCCATTTATATTCATGCCCAGCAAAGGTTTTACCATAATAACCAGGCAAACCAAGATTATAACGCGAACCATAATATAATGGATTGGTTATATTATTGATTGCAGTGATAATTCCAAGACCCGAAGCAACGGATGCATCATACCATGTTAAATAATCATCAATATGCCTCACACCTTTATAGTCATGAATAACGCAACAATTCACCCCGACAAATTTTCCATCCAATAAATACTTATCCACCTTCATAATAGCTCTGCCTGAGGCTTCTATTTCTTTTAACCACCTAAAAACACGTCGAACATGCTCACTATCATAAGCACCTCGTTTTTCCCATACACTTTTCATCCATGGCCATGCTTCCATCACATCGCTAAGACAACCCTGTTTTATCTGATATTTTTTTGCAACCTTTAATTTACGTTTAAAGTCTTTACGCCGTGATGCGGATAAATAAGAAAGATAATCTTTCATTGGTAAACAATAAGCACTTGCAGTGTCTTCTAAATCCGAAACACTATAATCAGCGACCACATCGACATCAAAATAAAGCATTGCTTCATCAAGTAAGCTTTCTAAATTGGCAATAACATGCTCTACCCCTGGAGTATAAATTGGAGAAATGGGAGGGGAAGATGGAATGGCGGGAATATAGGAAGCTATTAATGTGCTTCCACTCAAATACATACCCAGTGGAATATAGCCTGTCGGATTCCCTATATGATCATAACTCACTAATAAACAGGAATCACTTAAATACGGATAAGTAAACAATTCCTCGATAAGATTTGGTGCTGCATAAAGAGAGTTATCATCTAAAGTATGAATAACTGCTAGATCCTCATCACTCAAAAATTTATTCATACCCATGTTACTTAATATGCTCCAAAATACCATCAAGCTCATCTAAACTATTATAAGCAATAATCAGTTTTCCCTTGCCGCGAGAATTGTATTTAATATCAATCTCAGCACCAAGCATCTCTGCTAGTGATTGCTCTAATTTACTCACTTCAAGCGGTTTTTCCTTCTCTTTACTAACAGAACCTTGCGTGTTGCTTAGCATGTTTTTAACTAAGCGCTCAGTATCACGGACTGACATGCCTTTTTTTGCAACTTTTTGAGCGGTATCTCGCTGAGTTTTTCCTTCTAATGTGAGTAATGCACGCGCATGTCCCATATCAATTTGTTTTGTTTCAAGTAGTCTTTTTGTCTCATCTTCTAGCTCTAATAAACGCAATAAATTAGTCACCGCAGTACGCGAACGCCCTACTGCATTAGCGGTTTCTTGATGGGTTAAACCAAATTCACGGATTAAACGACTTATAGCAAGGGATTCTTCCAATGCATTTAAGTCTTCGCGTTGAATATTTTCAATCAGCGACATAGCCGCAGCGGCTTGATCTGGAATTACGCGTACAATAGCAGGAATATCATGTAAACCTGCAATTTGCGCTGCTCGCCAACGACGCTCACCTGCAATTAATTCATAAAGTCCTGAATCAAGACGACGCACAATCACAGGCTGTACTAAACCTTGCGCTTTAATAGATTCTGCTAATTCTTGCAATGCATCGGGATCAATATTTAAACGAGGTTGATAAGGACCTTTTTGAATCCTATCAATGGGGAGTTGTTTTAATTCTGTTTCATTAAGCGTTTGATCTTTTTTTGTTGATGCCGCACTGAGCAACATATCTAAACCACGACCTAATCCCGGCTTCTTTGCCATTGTTTAATATTCCTTTTTTATGCTAGGAGACTGTTTGGCTAGTTTCCTTACGAATCATTTCTGCCGCTAAGGCAAGATAGGCTAATGCACCACTTGAACGCTTATCATAACTCAAAACAGGCTGACCATGGCTTGGAGCCTCTGCTAAACGTACATTTCGAGGAATAGAAGTCGCAAAAACAGTATCACCAAAATGTTCTGTTAATTGTTGTGATACATCCCGTGATAAATTATTACGTGAATCATACATGGTGCGTAATATTCCTGTTATCTCAAGGCTTTTATTGACATCTTCTTTGATCATATTAATTGAAGTAATTAACGCTGATAGACCTTCAAGCGCATAGTATTCGCATTGCATCGGCACTATCACACCATCAGCTGCAACCAATGAGTTTACCGTCAAAATATTCAAAGAGGGAGGACAGTCGATTAAAATATAATCGTATTGATCACGCAAAGGGGCAAGAACAGCACGTAAACGAAATTCACGGCGATCTTCATTAATCAAACTCAATTCAGCGACGGTTAGATCAGCCCCTCCTGATAAGACATCGATATTAATATCAACTGCTTTTTGTAAGGCATCTTCAATATCCGCAGTTTCTAATAACACATCACTTAAAGAAATAGGCGGATTATGCTTATCAAGACCTAAACCTGTGGTTGCGTTACCTTGGGTATCCATATCAATAACAAGAACTTTTCGTTTAACAGAAACAAGCGATGCGGCAAGATTCACACTTGTCGTTGTTTTGCCAACACCACCTTTTTGGTTTGCTATTGCCAGCACTTTTGCCATATTAAAATCCTTGCTTAAAAATCAGATCGAGGAAAATCAAACAGTAGCAAAAACGATGCGCAAAGGGAAATATTGATGAAAATAAGCTTGTCCATCATTATCCTTAATCCTTTTTAGAAAACAAGTTGACCTATCTTATATTATTTTCTTAAAGAGCAAATTTTTAATCCCTCCATCATTTTCTGCATCATTGGTCATTGTAATCATTTTTTTCTTATTCAATTTTTCAGGATTGTTCTCAATCATATTAAGCGCTGCCGCACCATTATAAAAAGCATAAACATAACGTTTAGGTAGTGTTAGCCAAGCCGCTGTTTCATTTAAACTTGCATGTTGGCGATTAAAAACAGCCGCTATTTGCATAATATAAGGGAATTTTTCCACCTTATTCAGACTAAGCCAATTAGTGATGCTTATTTTTTCATCTGGATTAACACCCTCAGGTAAGCGTCCATGAGAAACTAATAAACTAACTGTCCATAGAAAAGACTTAATCTCATAAGAAAATAACGGATTAGATTGCTGATTGTTATTAATTTCCTCTATCTTTTTTGGATCCACCTCTAGAAATTCAATCAGCTCTTCAATTGTCTTACTACTACAAATCTGCACAAAAAGAGGGTCATTAACTGATAAATTACTATAAATAAGCTGATTTTCTGGATTAATAAGAATAGAAAGTGGTTTATAAGCTAACTCCATCCAACACGTTGCCCTTTGGGTAAAAGCAATCGTATCAACAATATAAGGTAGTAAAGTTTCCTCTAACTTAAAGCTTGTTTTTGAATCAGAATCTTTTTTATAATCATCATTTTTATACTCTCCACACAGTTGTCGCCAACGCATTTGTTGTTTGCTTTTTTTCTTAGAATCTTTAGATGTTTTCTTCTCTTTTTCTTGCAAAACACCTTTCTCATTTAACTCGTCTAGGAAATGCTGCAACTCATCTGGAGATGAAATATCGTCATTAGGAAGTGAAGATTGTTCCTTAAGCGATGATAAATCATCAGTTTTATCATCAATAAAACTCGGCTCAAATGATAGATCATTTTTTTCTTTTGCTATATTGTCTTCAAGATTTAGATCATCCAACATATCTAAACCTGCAAAAATATCCTCTTCATGATTCGTTTTTTGATGATTATCAGAAGATGGCTCGTTATTACTTGCTGGTTTAGTTACTGCTTCTTCCGATGGCATCAACTGATCAAATTCTAGTTCTTTATTGACTTGATCTTTAACTATCGCATTATCTAGTTTTTTAGTCGAAACGGTTTCATCACCTAATGTCGCTTTGCCCAAAACTGCTTTTTTATTCACTTCTTCAGGAAGCCTAAGTTCCTCTGATGTTTTTTCTACACTTATTTCATCGATGAAATCAAATTCAACATCTAGGTTGTTGCTATTTTCTTTTTTTTCTGAAGAAAGTTCATTTTTAATATTATTGACCGCTGGCATAAGCTCTTCTGTTTTATCCAAAGGAATTGTAGAATTCTTTTTCATAGATAAGGTTGATGGATCAACAGAAAACTGGAGAAATTCATCAGAAACTGAGGCAGATACTTTTCTTTCGCTTGTCACCGTATTTTCTAATAAATGCTGTATTGAAATTGCCGCATCAGCCAATGCTTGAGGCGTGATAGGTTTAGGAATATAAATA
>JALVEA010000062.1 GCA_027008665.1 Thiotrichaceae bacterium
AGTGATAGCGTTATATCGTCTTTGAAGAGTTTTTTTCTAAAAATTTATCATTTAGAATAAGTAGTTAATGCTTATTTTCAATAGGCACAAAAAAACCGCATTTAATGCGGTTTTTTAATCTATTAAAAAGTATAAAATTACTTCCAAAAATTAACTTCTTTAGAAGCAATGCCACGTACTTCTTCTGTTAGTTCAGCATATCTTGCACGATATTCTTTCCACTCACCAACATAGTAATCTTCAGCATCAAATTCACCACTATTTTCATAAGCGATAAATTTAGCCTGCATATCTAACATTTCTTGAATTAATTCTGCTTTGTTGCTCATATCTAATCTCTCCGAAGTAGCAAAATGATAAATGCTTATCTAAATAAATAACGCCGAGAAATATACAGAGTTAAGCTATCAAGAGGTATACCCCATTTAGGGTAGGATGATTTTTTATGTAAATTAGATATACTTTTTAGAAACTTGAATGCAGAGTGTTTTTATGAATATAAGAGACTTCTGCACTATGATTTTATGGTTTGAATAAGAGGTTAAATAATATGGCAACACTTGCGGGAACAGATGTAGAAGTAACAGATGAAGGTTATTTAGAAAATGTTAATGACTGGAATGAAGACGTTGTCATTGCGATGGCAAAGGTTGATGGTATCGAGCTGACTGAAAAACATTGGGATATTATTAACTATCTGCGTGAAGAGCATATAACAAATGGTGAAGAGCCAAATGAGCGCGCTATTGTTAAGGCAATGAAAAAGGTCTGGGGTGGAAAGCCAAAAAGTAAAGACTGCTTTTTACTATTTCCAGGAGCACCGAGTAAACAAGGACGTAAATTTGCAGGCTTGCCAAAGAGTAATCGTAAAGGTGGCTATTAAACATACATATTGAAATCACAATGAGGGTAATATTTATTCGGAAAGTTACTCTCTGTGATTTCCATTTCCTCAAGTTGTATGTGTTTATCTCCTTAAAAAAACCGATCATTAAATTTTTTCTCTAAAATGACCTTTATCAATGATTTGATTCAGTTTCTATATGTATTGTGTTAAGTATGATTACGCCCCGTTTGATTTAATCCCTCATTTAACAACAATAAAAAGGAACTCTTATCATGAGCCTATTACTTAATGCCTTTGTTCACGGTTTTTTTGTTGGAGCAATTATAGCCTCCATTTCTGTCGTCATTTATCTATTGTATCTAAAGGTAAAAAGTCTATGATGAAGATCAAAACACCGATCATTAATGATGTTTTATAAGCTCCATTGCACAATTAATAGCTGCTATTAAACTACCAATTTCTGCTTTTCCCATACCCGCTAAATCTAATGCAGTACCATGATCAACCGAAGTACGGATAATCGGTAATCCCAGTGTAATATTAACCGCACGACCAAAGCCTGCGTATTTAAGCACTGGCAAACCTTGGTCATGATACATGGCTAAAACCGCGTCAGCATTTTCTAAATGACGCGGGGTAAACAATGTATCAGCAGGCAGTGAGCCTGTTATATTAAGACCTTTTTGTTTTAATTTATTCAAAGCAGGCTCAATTATCTCGATTTCTTCCCTGCCCATATGCCCCCCCTCCCCTGCATGAGGATTGAGTCCGCAGACTAAAATATGCGGTTGTTGAATCCCAAATTTAGTCCGTAAATCATAATCCATAATCTCCAAAACTTCTGTGAGCGATTGTTCACTAATCGCTTCACTTACTTTAGAAAGCGGAAGATGCGTAGTGGCTAAGGCAACCCTTAATTTATCAGCGGCTAACATCATTACGGGTAGTTTAGCCCCTGTTTTCTCAGCAAAAAATTCAGTATGCCCCGTAAAAGGAATACCTGCATCGTTGATAATTCCTTTGTGTAGCGGTGCGGTTACAACCGCCGCAAACTCACCACTGAGACAACCTTTAGTCGCACGTTCTAAGGTTGCTAAAACATACTTTGCATTAGTGACATTAAGCGTTCCAGCCACCACCTTGTCAGGGCAATTGATTGGCAATACGGTGAGTTCATGGGGGGGGGGAATAACAGGTGCTTGATCTGTTTGATATTGGCGTAATGTTAATGGAAGATTGAGTAAATCAGCACGTTGTAACATTACCTCAGGATCAGCAATAACAACTAACTCGCAATCCTGTCTTTGTTGAACTAATTGAATCAATAAATCAGGTCCAATTCCCGAAGGTTCTCCTGCGGTAATCGCAAGTCGTGCAGTGCTCATTCTCTGTTTTTCCCTGTGATTTATTTTTCTAGGACTTTGATTAAATCCACCAATAATTTAGAGACTTCTCCTGTCATTAAAGCAAATTCAATATCGAGATGCTCTTCATGTGATTGAGGATCTTCTGCATCTAATTTTTCCGCTAAAATATCAAGAAATTTCAGTTTTTTAATTTGAATATCTTCAGTAAGAACAAAACTGATTTTTTCATCCCATTCTAACCCTAGCTTAGTTGCCATTTTTCCAGAGTCTAAATTGCTTTGAATCTCATCTGAAATAAGATCCTGTTTTCTAAAACTAGCAACGCTTTTATCTTCATCCTGACTCTTTAACTCACATTCATTACCTAGCATAAAGGGTCGAGGTGTCTTTTCCTCTTTAAGCCAGTTTGTCATGCTGATGATAGCGGGGATTTCTGTTTCTGGTAATGCACTAGGCAGACTACCAATGGATTCACGCAATAACTCGGTTAATTCTTCTGCTCGCGGTGCTGAACTAGTATTGACTACAATCCATCCACCACGTGGGTCTATCCAAGCATCAAATTTTTGGGTACGAGCAAAGGCGCGAGGCAAGAATTCAAATTCAATTTCTTCACGTAACTCTTTCTTTTCAGCATTGCTGACCTTACGTTTCTCCTTGCGTTGAATATCATCAACACGCTCCTCCAACTCTTCACGTATCACAGAAGCTGGCAGAATTTTTTCTTGGCGAGCCATTGTGATAAGAATATAACCATTAGCTGCATGGGTTAGTGATTCACTGTTCTTTCCAAGGGGAGCTACCCAACCCGTGCTTTCACGTTGTCCAGCAGAACAAGGAGCAAATATTTTTTTACCCATCTCTTCATGTAAGTCTTCGGCCGAATGGGAAAATTCATCCTTGAGCTTGAAAAGATATAGATTTTTAAACCACATTATTGTTGTTGTCCTTTAAATTAAGAAGGGCGTGGATTATGCAATAAAATCTCCCTTTTGTGTGAATAAATACTGACTAGATAATACTCCTTCTTGAACAAAGGGACTGCAATAGTAAGTACATTTTGATTATTCTCGGGACATAAATTTACCCGTGACGGTATTGATTCTAATAAACTCATTTGTTTCTAAATATTCAGGGACTTGAATTTCTAATCCTGTTGAAAGGATTGCAGGTTTTGTACGACCTGCCGCAGTTGCCCCTTTGAGTTTAGGTGCAGTTTCTTTTATTTGTAGTACAACCGTTGCAGGCAGTTCGATTCCTAAAATATTGCCATCCATTAATAGGGCTGTAATACCTTCTAAGCCATCGCTTATATAGCCAATTTGCTGTTCAATGCTGTCTTTGTTTAACTCGTATTGACTATAATCTTCGCTATTCATAAAGACATAATGATCACCTTCTAAATAGGAAAATTGTACCAAAACCCTTGAGCAATCTGCCTCTTTGAGCATATCATCCGTTTTGTAAGACTTATCTAGCTTTTGACCTGTTTTTAAATTGTTATAACGTATTTTATACAGTGTTGATGCACCACGAGAAGAGGGACTTTTGGCCTCAATGGTCTTAACAACGTGTGGATCTGCATTAATTTCAATAATCATCCCTCTTTTTAGCTCACCTGCTTTTGGCATCTTATTTTTTCTCCATTATCAGTTAGTTGATACAATTTCTTGCAAATATTTAAAGAGTAACCTAGAGGATTTAGGCGCTTTATTTTGTGCTGATTCTTTGGTTGCATTACGGATAAGTTGATGTATGTATTGACGATCAGCACTAGGATGTAATTCAAGAATTTCGCTAAATAGCGCATGATCTCCTTTTATTAATTGATCACGCCAAGTTTCTAATTGATGAAATTGTTCTACACTTCTTTTATGGGGAAGTTTAATTAGGCGTAATGCTTCACGAATTGCAATAGTATCCTCTTCTAACATTAATCCTGAGATAAGGCGTAATTGTCGTTGCAGGGCAGATTTTTTGAATTTCTTAGCCGCAAACACCTCCTCTCTCATTCGTTCTGAAACAGGAAGGGATGAAAAATGTATTTTTGGTAGCTCAACTAACTCCCGACCTAAGTCATGCAAAGCTTTAAGGTCACGTTTTAATTGCTCCTTATTAGGACGTATTGCATACCCTTGTTCTTCTTCATTCATATCATTGTTGTTAATTTAAACTAAAAACCGTTAATCATAACATTTTCTTTTCTCTAATCTGATTTTTATTCAAATGTGAAACTATTAATAAAGCTTATAGCCCCTCATGAGGAGGTCATGATATGACATAATTTATTCACCTAATATTTGCTAAATCAGGTAAAATGACCAGTCTTTTGTGATCAAAAGAAAAGGAATCAACGTTGAAATGAAAATAACAATTGAATATTTAGACTAAAATTACCAAATTGGAGCTATGATGTGGAAGTCAATGAGATGGCAAAGCGGTTTTCGCGGTTTTAAGTGAGAGACTAATTAGTAGTGAATAATATTTTTAATGTTTTTAAAACCATCTTTGGGCTACTTTGGCGGATTTTTCGTATCGCTTTATTGGTGGGAATTGTCTTAGGTTCCTTAGCTGCAACCGCCTATGTTCTGAAATTAGATGACCATGTCCGCACCCAGTTTGAAGGTAAACGATGGGCTTTGCCTGC
>JALVEA010000063.1 GCA_027008665.1 Thiotrichaceae bacterium
TGAATATAAGAAAACGGGCTTACCAAATTCTTGAAAAACATGCAGGCGGAAACTAGGTTTTAGTATTAACCTCTTTCTGATTATGATGATCGTCAGCAGTGTTATAGCGGTTATTTTAGAGTCTGATGTTAATATTTCAAACCACTATAAAAACAGTTTCAATGTATTTGAATACTTTGCCTTTAGTATTTTTAGCATTATGCTGGACGGGTTTTGTAAACTCGTCTAAATGTTTCAAATACTCACAACGAGACATATCGCTCGTTTCCCAATTATTTATGAAGGCATTGCTTTCCTGCAAGGCTTTTTAAAACGTTGCGACGGGGCAACATGCCCCGTCGTGCTACGTTTAAGCCGACTCTCTGTTGTTTCTGATAGCTACTCGCTTTGATCGAGCTTTATAGCTTTGTGAACTAGATCCTTCCGCCCTTCGTTCCATCTCCATTACAGAGACTTCTTCACTACTATGGCTTCTGCTGACTTCTTCTCTACTCTCATAGAGAAGATCTCCCCGAGTAAGGTGCTAAAACTTTCGACCCGTGCCATCAGATTCTACTTGATGCTTTATACGAGAAATAAATTCCTCAGACTGCGTTCCCAAATAAATTCGGGAACGAGCTGAAAAA
Organism: Thiotrichaceae bacterium; assembly: GCA_027008665.1. GTDB lineage: Bacteria > Pseudomonadota > Gammaproteobacteria > Thiotrichales > Thiotrichaceae > JAGLBW01. The sequence continues at coordinate 627 of JALVEA010000063.1, forward strand.
TTGCACCCTAGTGAAGATTAGATGGTCTTAATTACAATTAATATCCACAGCCGTTGATGGATGTTGAATATCATCATTGAAGATTATATCAATCGCTGATTGACCAGCTAAAGTATAGCTATTGTTGCCACCGCTGACATTGATGCTAGAGGGGATGCATTTGAGGAGAACTTTTACTGTTCCTTTGCCTTTAAGAGTAAATTGTAAATTGGTTCCATCTCCACTGACATTGATTAATTTGCTACGGCTGGGTAATGCCGAGATATGCGTTAGTGCATCTGGTGAGTTACCAAGGTGAATGGTGTAGTTACCTCCGTCATTATCAAGAAATACATTTTCATTATCATAGGCGTACCAATTATCTACCGATTTTATTGAACCGCTATTTGCCACTTTTAATGCAAATTGTCCGCTATTGTTTGCGCTGACTTTAGCGGTAATTGTATTTCCTTGTTTTGAGACAAATAGTCCAGCGTTTTTAAAGGCTTTAATTCGATCTGCAAAGTCTTTCCCTGTAATAAACTCCGACCCAAATTGATGCGCTTTACTGATTAATGAGTCAAACATATCAAAACTATAGCCTTCATTACCTGTGTCATTAGGACCATAATCATGCCAAGGCCAATGGATAAGTGCCTGATTATTGTGGGCAACTAAGGTGTCAAATTCATTAAACCAAACTTGTTTTGCCTGTGCAGCATTAAGATGCTGGAAGCCTATTAAGGTAAAGTCAAATGACATATTAGGGCTGAGATAAACCTTGCTAGCGGAGGGGGAAAGAAATCCCATTGCATTAACATAACCTGCTCCTACAGCAGAATAACCACCACTTAAATAATCAACATATTGAATAATTTCAGTGGATGCATGTAATAATTCGGGCATACCAGGTACAGCAGCACCTAATTCGCTTAAGCCTAATTGTTGTTCTATAACGGTGCGAGAATCTTCAAATTCAAAGCGAATTTGTGCATCAGTCAGTAGATTTGTATCATGGGGATGGGTGTAAGAATGTGTACCTATTTCATTACCTAATGCCATATAGTTTTGGTAAAGCGGGCCTGAATAACTCCAGTCGGTTTCTTCTTGGTTAGCAGGATTATTACCAATATTAATATAGTAAGAACCAACAAAATCATAATTATTTTTCCATGTTTGCAATACTGTCAATAATTCCCCATTGACCTGTGCAACTTCATCAATAAACATGCTTTGATCCATATCATTGCGTGAAATAAAGATGGCTTTATGACGACTCATTTGCAGTGAGGCAGGGGCTTTATCTCCAAATACACTCCATTGCATGACAGACCATAGGAGATTGACATCACTCATATACGCTGCTGTTGCAAAATGTGCATGTCGCCCTCCATGATCAATGCTGATCAAAGCATTTTTAACCTCATTATTTACAGTCTGAGTTGCAATAATGGCATTATTATAATTGCCTGTAGGAATAAAATAGCTGGTTGCAATACCAGTATAATGCTTAATCACTTCATTTAAAGTATATTCACCACTGGTAATTGGGTGGTTTATATTGGAAATTTTATAATCAATATCAACCGAATTTGCACCATCAACACGTTCTACTCCCATAAAGGATTTCATCCGCGCATAAGCATCCCCTGGCAAACTTGCACCTGTTTCATCATTTGTTAGAAAGTCACCCGCTGTAATAATACCAACTTTATATTGATTAATTGCTAAACCAAGATTTTGCTCAATAGTGGCCAATTGTGAGGCTTTAACATTGGCAAAAGAAGGAAAGACGAGCGTTTTATAGTGTTTAATCTTATTAAGATCAAGAAGATCATCCTCATTGAGTAAATCAAAGGGAATCCCTGCCATCATTGCTTGGGCTTGTACACTCATAAATAATTGTGCATAGGCTTTTTTATTAAAGAAATTTCCCTCGGTTGTTTTTGAATACACAATTGCAATCGGTGCTTTGCTCACAAGACGAGGGAGAATATATTGATTAGTATGCGGTAAATAATTGCGAGGCATATAAAGGGTATTATTAATATCTAAGAGTAAATTAACACCCTCCCCTGTTGGACTACCGATCATCTCCTCAGGAAGTTCTAATTCAAGTATTGAACCACCGTTTCCATCGGCGACTTTCGCATAAGGCAATGGGCCAGAAACCCATGTTTCACCTGCTCCATCAATATATAAATGCGGAACACCATCAGAAAAAAGATTGATATTATATTCAGCTCCTCCTGCAAATCCCCATATTTGATGACCTGTGGATGCATTTTGATCTGTATTTAACCAAATAGTTGTACCAGCACCAATATCTTGAGTAAAGTGATGCAGTAGAATTTTATACTTTCCTGCTTCGTAGCGACCGTATAATTCTGCATCATTAACGCTATTATGTGCGCCTAAATCTAATCTATCCTCATTCTTCCAATCTGATTTATCACCATCTATCTGTATTTGCCCTTGATTAAAAATAGAGTTTTTATAAAGAATATAGTTATTATTATCAGGTAAATAGCTCGTTGGTAAAAAAACAGAATTATTCACATCAAGCAATAAATTAATCCCCGCCCCTGTTGGTGTATTAATTAGTGTTTCAGGGAGTTCAAGCTCTAAAATCGTACCAGAGCCATTATCAGGGACAATGCTATGCGTGAGAGGCCCTGATACAAATGTTTGTCCATCTGCATCAGTGTATAGATAAGGCTTGCCATCTGAGGCTATATTAATATTATATTCCGCCCCGCCTGCAACCCCCCAAATTAAATAACCCGTGCTTGAATCTTGATCTGTATTGAGCCAAAAGGTTGTTGAAGTACCGATTGACCCATTAAGACGATGCAAGGCTATTTTATAACTATTATTTTCATAACGCCCATATAGCTCAAAGCCCGCAACAGGTGTTCTAGGAGGCAACTCTAAACGATCCGTTTGCGACCAATCCGACAAATCGCCATCAATAACAATAGAAGCGGCTTGCACATTAGCAACTAATAAAAATAAACCCAATAAGCTCCTAAAAATAAGCTTGAAATGTCCCATTACAATCTTCCTATTTTAAATTTTTATTCATTTATAATGGGATTAGGTACTGCTATCCATTGAAGATAAATTAAATCTATTCTTAACGGTCTTCTTTTCCTGATAACACTACCTTGCTCACAAAAAATAATGCAAAGCAAGATAAGCTATTGATTTTTATTACAAGGATAACTGAGGATTAAAGTTTAGAGCAGAAAACTATCTCTAAGCATGGTAAACTTAAGCAATGGATACTTCTCATTTAAGCGATATCAGGTTCGCTGATTTTTCACTACTTCCTGAGCTTCAATCTGCTGTCGATGCTGCTGGTTTCGAATTTTGCACCCCTATTCAAGCTGAAACTCTACCTCTAACCCTGCAAAGTAAAGATGTTACAGGACAGGCGCAAACAGGTACGGGGAAAACCGCTGCCTTTTTACTGGGGATGTTTCAACATTTATTAAATAATCCGTTAGAAAATAAAAAAGCAACCAATGTACGTTGTTTGATTTTAGCGCCAACGCGTGAATTAGCGATACAAATAGCAAAAGATGCAAAGCTATTAGGTAAAGACACAGGCTTACAGTGCTCATTGGCTTACGGTGGTACGGGATTTAATAAACAAAAGAGACAGATAGAAAAAGGCACAGATATTCTAATTGGTACCCCGGGGCGAATTATTGATTATTGGAAACAACAGGTTTTTACTTTAAAATATTGTCAGAGTCTAATTCTTGATGAAGCAGACCGTATGTTTGATTTAGGCTTTATCAGCGATATTCGCTTCTTATTACGTCGTCTACCTAAGCCTAATAAACGTTTGAATATGCTGTTTTCAGCCACTTTATCGCATCGCGTTTTAGAGCTTGCTTATGAACACATGAATAGCCCCAAAAAAGTGGAAATTAAAGCTCAAACGGTGAATACTAAAAAAATCACACAATGGGTTTACTATCCTTCAAATGACGAAAAAGTACCGTTATTGATTGGTTTAATTCATAAACTTCAACCTTTTCGCTCCATTGTCTTTGTTAATACTAAACGCAATGCGGAAAAAATTGATGACTATTGTCGTGGTAATGGCATTAAAGCCGCCATGATTTCAGGTGATGTACGCCAAAATAAACGTGAACGCTTATTAAAGCAATTTGAAGAAGGAAAATATCAATTATTAATTGCCACAGATGTGGCTGCGCGA
>JALVEA010000064.1 GCA_027008665.1 Thiotrichaceae bacterium
ATCAACAGAAAACTGAAGAAATTCATCAGAAACTGAGGCAGATACTTTTCTTTCGCTTGTCACCGTATTTTCTAATAAATGCTGTATTGAAATTGCCGCATCAGCCAATGCTTGAGGCGTGATAGGTTTAGGAATATAAATATAATTATTAATTATTTCATGACGATTCGAAAAGACTAAGGTCGGCTTGTCTTCTTGTGCATATAAATTTTCCCATGCTTCTATCGAACCAGACTCATCAAAGTTAGCAATATAAGCATCAGCATCTTTTCCTAAAACCAGCTTATATTTTTGCAACCCTTCCTGTGTTGCAAAGTAAAATTCCAATAAGGATTGCTGAATCATCGTCACTCCAACCAGAGCTACCTTGATCGGTGTTATGATATTATTTGTTATTTGATTATTTTTGATTAATGCTGTCATTTTAATTATTAGTTACTTTTTAGGTAGATTTATTGAATTGGCCTTGCTCATTCTAGCAGACGAATTTAAATTGCAGATGAATAAAGCCTTAATTAGGGCATTTAACAGAAAAAATAAATATCTATACACTAACCGAGTTGAATTGCAATGCAAATACAGTGGTACCCCGGCCATATGTACAAGGCCAGTAAAGAGTTGAAGCAAATATTACCATCCGTCGATTTAATCATTGAAGTATTAGATGCTCGAATCCCTTTTAGTAGCCAAAACCCGATGTTAGCCTCAATTCGAAGAGATAAACCCTGCATTAAGATCCTCAATAAAGATGACTTAGCTGATGATCGTCAAACACAACAGTGGCAAGATTATCTGGATCGACAAAAAGGCATTAAAACCCTCGCCGTCAATATGTCCGCTCCTGATAAAATCAAACAACTCACTGCTTTATGCCATAAAATAATCCCCAAAAAAAAACACTCTGATCAACTGCTTAAAGCAGTCATTATAGGAATACCTAATGTGGGAAAATCAACCCTTATTAATATTTTAGCGGGAAGATCAATCGCCAAAACAGGCAATGAACCTGCGGTCACTAAAGGGCAACAACGAATCGCCTTAAAATCAGAACATATTCTTCTATTTGACACCCCCGGTATGCTATGGGGCAATATAGAAAATAAAAACAGTGGCTATCGGCTTGCTACTACAGGAGCAATCAAAGATACCGCCATCGATATTGATGATGTCGGTTTTTTCGCTGCCGAATATTTGCTAAAAGAATACCCTCAAATGCTAATGGATCGCTATCAATTAAGAAACAAACCAAACTCCGAGCTAGAATTTCTGGAAGCATTAGGAAAAAAAAGAGGCTGTCTACGCTCGGGCGGTATAGTCGATTTAATAAAAGCCTCTAAAATTTTACTAACTGAACTACGTGCAGGAACACTTGGAAAAATTACCTTAGAAACACCTAAAATGATGCAAGTAGAATCAAAACAAACCGCCATTATTATGGCAAAAAAAGAAGAAAAAAAGGCAATACGAAAAGCAAGAAGAAAAAAAGGCATCCTTCATACATCTAAAAAGTAGTTTACACTTTTTCTAGCACGTCATTGCGAGAAGCTTGATTAGCGTAGCTAATTAACGACGAAGCAATTTTCTGAATTTAACACAACTTTAAAAAGATTGCTTCGTCGTTTGTGAATAAATCCACAAAGATCCTCGCAATGACGTGGTATTTTTGAAGTCAAGGTAACGGCTAAAGTGCAAGTGGAGAAATGAACGATGCAAAAATAACGTTTGAAAGGATGGAATAGTACCTGTTAGTTTGTACGAAGTTATGAAACCACTACAACGTATAAGCACTAATTATAGAACATAAATTATTCAATTTTTTTAATCATATACCCTATTATTTTGCCACAAAATGTCGGTTTTTTTCATATACCTCATATTTTACTATAAATATTTTTTATTGATTAACATCAGTTAGAATCATATAATAGATTATTTTTTACACTATATAAGGATATTATAATATTATGAAAAAATTACTATTCAGTGCAATATTACTTGCTTTTACTGCTCAAGCGAGTGAACAAACAACGGAAAAACATCATACTGCTCACTGGGGATATGAAGGTAATACTGGTCCTGCACATTGGGCTGAAATATCTGAAAAATTTCAACTCTGTGGTAGTGGTGTAAACCAATCACCTATTAATATTAAAACTAATTTTGATGTTGAGTTACCAAATATTAAGTTTGACTATAAAGGCAAGGTTAAAAAAGTTGTCAATAACGGACACACCATTCAAGTCGATATTGCACAAGGAGGCAGAATTGAAATTGAAGGACAACAATTTGAGTTAAAACAGTTCCACTTTCATACACCGAGTGAAAATACTATCGATGGTAAAAGCTTTCCTTTAGAAGCTCACTTTGTACATCGTAACCAGAAAGAAAATACCTATGCGGTTGTTGCCGTGATGTTTGAAGAAGGTGATGAAAACCCTATTCTTAAAAACATCTGGGAAAAAATGCCAGAAGAGGAAAGAAAAACGGCAAAGCTTGATAAAAATCTTAGCTATACCAAGCTAATGCCTGAAGACAAAGATTATTATCGTTTTAATGGCTCTTTCACAACCCCCCCTTGTACCGAAGGTGTTAAATGGATGGTATTGAAAAAGCCAATGAGCGCTTCAAAAGCACAAATCAAACAGTTTTTTCACACGATGAAACATAATAATAATCGTGATATTCAAAAAACAAGCGCTCGCATTATTGTTGGTTAAAAAAAGTTAAGGGTTAACTGGTATTACCAAATAAAGTTTGGTAATGAGAAATCTTGCTAGGCAACGAGGTTGTTATTAAGCCACGAAGTGTATCATAAACAGAGTGAGCTAGAATGGTAACGGTTGCACGTCGTGTGGTCTCACATGCAACTTCTGTTTTTTCCTTATTTGATTCAAAAACAATGACTGCATGACTTCCTTTAGCCGTTAACTCCTGTTGTAGCACAAGACTTTTATCCAGACCTATCAATGGACCACTGCTAATATATTTAATACTCCCTGTTAGCAGTTGCTCAGAATCAATGGGTTTTACTGTTACTTTTTTCCAATAGAAAACTCACTAAAATATATTTCAGGAATCGGGACAATAACGACGGGATTAGAACAATCAAGTAGCTGCATTAAGAGAGCCCCTGATTTTACCTGTGCATCTTTAGTCACATAAACAGCGCTGATCATACCTGAAAAGGGAGCATGATGGGTTTCTAAAAAATCAGAAGTAAGTCGGCTTTTTTCTACTTTTTCTTGTTCTGAATATTGTGCTAACTGAGCATTCAGCTCAGCTATTTTTTTTGATTATCAAGAATTCTTAATGTAATGGAGTCAATGCTCTTTTGCCAATAACTTGCATCTCCACTTGCCGAAGCAATATCATTATTTACTACAGACTTTAATAATTGCTGACTTCTAGTTAGTTCAGCCCGTGAGACTTTTTCTTGATTACTTATTATATCTGCCTTTGATCTAGCCGTTTGAAGCTCTACATGACTGATTAATTTTTCATTCACCAAAACTTGGATTCGATTGACCTCTTCGATCATCATACGCCTTTTTTTACTTGTAACGAAATGCTCACGCTTTTTTATATCATTCTGTAGTTTTAAATCATTTTTCAACCATTTCAAATAAGCAGCAGAGCGATCCTGAAAACCTTTGAGTAATTTCTTTAAACCTTTTCTTTCATTTTCGGTGTTTTTAATTTCAGATTGTAAATAATTAATTTTAGTTTTTAACTCAGTCACAAGACTTCTATCAATACGAGTATCACGTATTGTGACTAGTGCATCATTTTTTTTAATTTTTGTACCAATTATTAATTGACCATTCTCGATTTTACCATCTATTGTTGAGGTAATATCAATTGATCGAGCAATAATGGTAGCATTTGCTTGCGTGTATCCGTTTTTTGTAGAAAGAATAGTCCAGCTTATGCCTCCTAAAATGGCTGATAGAAAAATTAAATATTCAAAAATTTTCATTCTATATACCTTAATGAATCAGTAATTTTCTAAAAGCCCTTTCTTGTCTGAAATAATATTTTTAGATATAAGTTTAAGCATTGGTAAAAAGCTATTATTACGACTAACCAGTCCTGTTAAATTTACCCCTAAGCAATATTTTGAACATTTCTTCGCTTGCCTGATTTTTATCAGAAGGAAAAAAGTATTTACTAGCGATGCGATGCTTCTCTGTTTGTCCTCGCAATCCTTTTAGTTTTACTTCAAAAAAAAGTAAACCACTGTCAATATATTCTCTAGTGCGTACTTTAAAACGTTTACATTTACCATGACGAAAGGCATTATTCAAACCTTCTTGTATAAAGCGATAAATACAAATTTTACTTGAAAGACCTAATGAAGACGGGAGCTTTGTAAGATGACGTTGTACTGTAGAAGAGGTTCTTTTTTCATGTCGGTCAATGACTTTCTGAATGGCACCATCCGCACATAAGTCATTTAAGTCAGGGATAACTAAACCTGCTGATAAACTGCGAATCTCTTGCAAAGATCTCTATTTCACTTCTGCTGCATTTTTCTTTTTATGAAAATCAACCACACATTCATCAATAATTAACTTCATTTCTTCAGGGGAAAAAAGTGCTTGCTGTTCACTAGAGAGAGTCCTTTTACATTGCTTTCTTAAATTAGTTTGAACATTGCGTGAGCGGGCTACATTATCCGCTATTTTTCCTTGAAAATTGCGTGTTACACATTCATTTACCGATTGGTTAAAACGTTCCTTAGGAACACCAACCTTTGTTGATATGCGGCGACATTCTTCCCGCACTAGTTCCAAAGGCATTCCTGTAAAATCAATCAATTGCGTTTCCTCACCTATGAGTGAATAAGAAGAACCATCCTTGACATCAGCTGTCACAGTGGCGACAACTGGAGCTTTCTCATCAAGCAATTCTGGTTTAGACCTCACTGGATTCGACGCTTTAGGTATTTTTAGAACAACCTTCTCATTTTCTAAGATTTTTTTATCCTGTAACGCTCGCACCCATTGAAATTTCATCCCTAAAAAGACCATTACAAAAAAGATAAGGATGGAAAATGCCAATGTCCAGAACAATGTTTTCCATGTCATTGTTTATTTCCTAATTCATATACCCTAAATTAATTCCCTTTTTTGGTTTTCTCCAAAAAGATTTTTTAACCCCTTTAACTTTAATCTTTTTTTCTGTAACTGTCTCATTTTTCGACCAGAAATTATAATGAAAGGGTCTAAAAATAAAAGAAGGGCTATTTTTTTGATAATGTTTTTCATAAGAATGATCTATCAGCGATGGATTGGTTGAATTCAAGACTAAAAATCCAATGGCAGCACTTTTAACCCGCATTAACTGCTCAATGGTATAATGAAGTTTAGTCATTTTGAATTTAACCTCATCAACAACAATCAAGGTAGAGGAAGCCAGTGATGAGAGCAATAAAGTATCAGCAAAATTACCAACAGTTGGCGAATCGATAATAATAAAATCAAATTTTTTCTCTGCTTCTGAAATCAAAAACTTCATTTTATTATCACTGATCATTCGCATAATATCACCCTTGTAACTACCTGATGGAATAACAAACAGACCATTCACTCCTTTAAGTTGCTGCGTCACATTAAGCAGATCCTCATTATCACCTAAATAATTACTTAAGCCCCGCTTATTGTAAATCTTTAGTTTTTCAGCAAGCGTTGACTTTCTTAAATCTGCATCAATCAATAACACTTTCATCCCCATTTGTGCATAGGCACATGCCATATTACAAGCTGTGACTGTTTTACCTTCATTGGGCGAGCAACTCGTAACTAGTAACACTTTTCCACTTTGTTGTACCAATGTAAAACGTACATTAGCAGATAAGAGTCGATAAGCTTCTGAAAAGGGAGCATTGGGGATTAATACTGTTGCCATTGCCAACTCTGCTTGTTTAATTTTTTTTGGCTTAGGAACTAAGCCCAATACAGGTATTCCTGTTGTACGTTGTAAATCTTCTGTGGATTTAAGGGAATGATCAAATATTTCACGCAAAAAAACCAATCCAAGACCTAAAAATAAACCACTGAGCAAACCAATTACCATATTTAAGGCAGATCTTGGTTTATATTTATTTGTCGGCATGATCGCAGGATCAACCACTTTAATATTACTTGTATTGACCAATGAGGCAACTCGCACTTCATCAACACGTTGCAGTAGGTTTTTATAAAGACGTGCATTAGACTCGACCTCTCTTTTTAAACGATTATAATCAATACTACTGTTTTGAAGTGCTTGCAATTTCCTATTAAAACGGGCTAATTCTTTACGTAAACGACGCTCTTCGGATTGAGCCGCTAAAAAAGCCGCTTTGAAGTCACTATTCTTTGTTGTTGCTATTACCACTTTTTCACTTGCAAGCTTTTGCTTTGCATCATTAATCTGCTGTTTTAAACGCAACATATCAGGATAATCTGGCTTAAATATCTTTAGTTTATTTTGATACTGACCTTCTAAGTCCAATAAACGTGTTTTTAAATTAATAATCACAGGATTATTCAATCCATTAATACTCCTTCCATTATTACTTTGTGCTTGTCGATATTTGCTTTCTGCCGCAGCGCGGGCAACCTCCGCTTGAACTAACGCTAAGTTGAGCTGATTTAATTTAGTCACATGACGGGTCTGATTTTCATCTATCCCTAAAATACCTTTTTTATTAGAATAAGCGACCAACTCTTGTTCTGACTTCCTTAAACGTTGCTGTGCCTCATTTACCTGTTTATTTAAAAAGTTTTTGGCAAACTCACCCGTTTCCGTATAAGCATCTGCTTGTAATTGAATAAAATGAGCCACTAAGGATGAAACAACTTCTTTTGCCTCTTTCGGTGAACTCCCTTCATAATAAATTTCTACCAAATGCGTTTTACTAATAGGACGTATTGATAAACGCCCTAGAAGTAAACCAGTTAAATCAGCAGGCAATGGCGTTGAATTGCTGTTTACTTTCTTAGGAAAGCCAAGCAATGCTTTAATCTTTGTTTTTAGTTGACTAATCAGTGATGGCTTGTCGTTCTTTCCTGTCAGACTATCTTGCAAATTTGTATCTTCAATCACCAAAGATAATAATTTGCGACTTTTTAATGCTTTAAAACTGGTATTAAAAAATAAGCTATCAAGGCTATCCACACCAGCTGCAATATTTTCGGTATTTCCAAACTTCACGACTTCAGGACCTTTACGTTCAATCTGAATCACCGCATTAGCGCGGTAAGTGGATTTTGCTGAAAGCGTCAGTAGCAGTGCGATACTAGTTGTTAATACCATTGACAGTATAATAAGCCATTTTCTACGCCACAGTATTGAGAAAATATCACCAATGGAAATTTCATCATTACTTTCTGATCTCACAACATGATCAATCATTTGTACATTAGAGACCGAGCTAGCCGTATTTTGTCCATTTGTGGGTAAATCAGCAACGGTTTTAAGAAGTGAATTCGTCATGAGTAGAACCTTAATATGGAATTATTTTAATCTATTCAGTTCATCATAGACGTATTCTATCTCTCTGAAAAAAAGTTTCTGGATAAAAGGGTTCTATCTCCCCTCGAAACTATCTGACTAAGAATGTAAACAGCAACTTACAAGACTTGACAAGAACAATAATTTAGCTACAAGGCGACAAGATAAGTTGTTATCATATTCTATTCTAAAGAACTTCAAGGAAACTTCCCTTTTTGGAAGCTCCTTACACAGTCAGCGACCCCTCAGCTAAAGACAGAGGGGTTTTTTTGCCACCAATTTTATAAACCCAAGTGACCTATTGTAAGGGTCACCACTGGAGAAAATATAATGCCAATTATAACTTTGCCCGATGGAAGCCAACGTTCCTTTGATAAGCCTATTTCCATTCTTGATGTTGCCGCTGATATTGGTGCTGGTTTAGCTAAAGCGACTATTGCAGGAAAAATAAACGATGATATTTTGGATGCCAGTCATCTCATTGAAACCGATTGTGAATTGCAGATATTCACAAATACTAGTGAAGAAGGCTTGGAGGTTATCCGACATTCCTCGGCGCATTTAATGGCACAAGCGGTTAAACAATTATTCCCCGATGCACAAGTAACGATTGGCCCTGTGATTGAAGATGGCTTTTTTTATGATTTTGCCTACCAACGCGCTTTTACCCCTGAAGATGTCAATGCAATAGAAAAGCGTATGCAGGAAATTATTAAACAGGATATTCCGATTCAACGCAGTCTCATGTCACGCGATGAGGCCATTGCCTTTTTTAAGCAAATGGGAGAAGACTATAAGGCAGAAATTATTGCTGACATTCCTTCTGATGAAGATTTATCGCTGTATAAACAAGGCGATTTTATTGATCTTTGCCGTGGCCCTCATGTCCCTAGTACAGGGAAAATACCCGCTGTTAAATTAATGAAACTGGCAGGTGCTTATTGGCGTGGTGACTCTACTAATGAAATGCTGCAACGTATTTATGGCACTGCGTGGAGCAATAAAAAGCAATTAAAAGCCTATATTCGTCGTATTGAAGAAGCCGAAAAACGTGATCATCGTAAAATTGGGCGCAAACTTGATTTATTCCATATTCAAGAAGAAGCCCCCGGAGAAATCTTTTGGCATGCCAAAGGCTGGACTATTTATCAAACTATCGCGCAATATATGCGCGAGCAACAACGACTACGCAATTATCAAGAAATTAACACTCCTCAATTGGTTGATTTTTCACTCTGGGAACGCTCAGGTCATGCGGCAAAATACAGTGATGATATGTTCTCACTCGAATCCGACGGAAAGCAATTTGCACTAAAACCAATGAACTGCCCTTGTCATATTCAAGTGTTTAATCAAGGGTTAAAAAGTTATCGTGATTTGCCCCTACGCCTTGCAGAATTTGGCTCTTGTCATCGCAATGAAATGTCAGGGGCATTACATGGTTTAATGCGAGTGCGTGCTTTTGTTCAAGATGATGGACATACTTTCTGCACTGAAGATCAAATTCAATCCGAAGTTGCGGATTTTATTGATTTTTTACACGATGTTTATAAAGACTTTGGCTTTAATGAGGTTATTTATCGTCTATCCACTCGACCTGAGAACCGTGTCGGCAGTGATGAAAACTGGGATAAAGCAGAAAAAGCTTTAGCAGATGCGCTTGATGCCCAACAGCTTGACTGGGAAGAACTTCCAGGTGAAGGGGCATTTTATGGCCCTAAAATTGAATTTTCACTAAAAGACAGTATTGGGCGCGTATGGCAATTAGGCACTATTCAGGTTGATTTTTCCATGCCAGAACGCTTAGATGCCCAATACGTTGCCGAAGATGGCTCACGTCAAATACCTGTTATGTTGCATCGTGCTATTCTTGGCTCCTTTGAACGCTTTATTGGTATCCTTATTGAACATCATGAAGGGCGCTTTCCACTATGGTTATCACCTGAGCAAGTAGTCGTCATGAATATTACTGATAAACAAGCTGATTTTGTAAAAAGTGTGGTGAATAGATTGAAAAAAGCAGGGATTCGCGCCTTATCAGACTTGAGAAATGAAAAAATAGGCTTTAAAATCCGAGAACATACTTTACAACGCATCCCCTATTTATTAGTCATAGGAGACCGAGAAGTAGAGACTGATTCGGTTGCAGTGCGAACACGCTCAGGTAAAGACTTAGGAACACTAACTGTTTCTGATCTAATTAACACCATAAAGAGTGAAATAGCTACTCGCGGGTCAACTAGCCCTTAGCTAAAGATGATGATGGGAATCTACCAGTTTGAGTATTCTGGGGTAAATTTTTATTATTTGTCGGAAAAATACTCGCTAATTTAAACGTGGAAATTGATCCCCTTAGCCAAAGACAAAGGAGGTTTCTTGCCACTATTTTTATAAACTGTTATGTGGGCTATTATTTAAAAATAGCGCACATTGGAATGAAAAAATTATTGTATTTTCATTCCATACTATTAATTTGCTTTGGAGGAAACAAGGCATCGCTCGTAATCAAAAGAAAAATCGTATCAATGACGCCATTACTCTAACACGAGTACGTCTTATTGATGCAACCGGTGAAAATAAAGGAATCGTATCTTTTCAAGATGCCCTCACAGAGGCTAAATCACAAAACCTTGATTTAGTTGAAATTGTGCCAAATGCAGAACCCCCTGTCTGTCGCATAATGGATTATGGGAAATTTAGATTTGAATCCAGTAAACAAAAAGGGGCTGCGAAGAAAAAACAAAAGAAGACGCAACTAAAAGAAATTAAAATGCGTCCGGGTACCGATATTGGTGATTACAATATCAAGCTTAAAAAACTGATTCAATTCCTTGAAGATGGTGATAAAACCAAAGTCACTATTCGCTTCCGTGGGCGTGAAATGGCACATCGAGAGTTAGGCATGGAAATGCTAAAACGCGTTGAAAAAGACCTAGAAGAAGTAGGCACAGTAGAACAATATCCAAAAATGGAAGGTCGTCAAATGATTATGGTACTTGGACCTGTTAAAAAACAGAAAAACTAAGAGCTTAACTATTAGAAATGGTAACTTCTTATTTTTGGAGTTCAAGCTTTAACCCGTCACTCGCACAAGCTTGGACTCCAACCTGTTATTTTCTGCTAAATCACTTTCCCGCTTTTAGAAATTCCCAATCAGTAAATATTCAGCTAACCCATTCAACGCGCAATAGGCTTCCGAAAATATTCCAGACGTTCTTTATCCATAGCCCAAGGTAAGAATGAGGATATATCTTCAGATGGTGCAGAATTATTTTCAGCACAGGCTTGCAAGTAAATAGAGAGCCAAGTATGAGGATTTAATTCCCATAGCTGTAGTGTTTTAATCCATCCCATCATTACAACAGCAAGTTCTGCACTCCAAATACTGCCTGAGCCATAGAAGCTTCAACGACCTGCCACGGGCATTCGTAACGCTTATTCAGCTACGACGTAAGGTTGGGTTTTAGGATTGAATAGGGTGTCTGATGTTATGCAGTGAAAAGCGATTAATGCATGTTTATGCACCCTATAGGGGTAGGGAAGTTTCACCTCCCCTCCCTCCGAACCGTACATGCAGTTCTCCCGCATACGGCTCTCCAGTTGATAGTTTCTTCATCGAGATTGGCACGCTACAACCTAAGCTTCATGACTGGTGAAAAGCCCAAGTTTTGCGAAGTAGGCATTTGGATATTTTCTATGAGCATTGATATTCTTTCCCCAACCTTTCTTCTTGTTGCGTCTGAGTATTAATGCTCTTAATCGCCGTCGCACAAAACCATCATTTGCCTTAAACGTGTAGCGATGGGCGTGTTTGAAATAACCAGCCTCTTAACATGGGGTTTAAGTCGTTAGTGATTTCTTTTAAACTTCCTGAGCGACTACGTTTAGTCTTAACTCGTACTTTGTCTCGAAGGCTCATTAGGCTTTTCTTGCGAACGAATCGTCTGCCCGCTTCAAACCGATAACCCAGAAATTCAAAACTTTCTCCTTTCTGGCTACAGTTGCCTACCAGTTCCCCCCCACTCTGCCTCGCGGCAACGCAGTTACTTTCAGCTACAGGGCTATGGCTTTCCCTAACACGGACTTTCACCATGTTAATTAAACGCCTTCGAGGGCGTACTGTTCCCAAATGGAAATTTAGGAACAAGCGGAAAAACTATCCATAAAAATCAAACAGTTTTAGGTATCACGCCTTTAATCAATTGTTTGGCTTGGCGTAATTTACGTGAGAGTACTGGAATTTTATTGGCTTTTTTTCCTCCTTGGTGGGCTATGTTTTTTTGAATTTGTTGCACAATAAATTCGGGGCTTGTATAAGCGCCTGTTTTCCAGTTGATATAGCGAGGGTAAAGAATTAAGGTTGCTGCGACTAATTGATCTAAGCTTATGGCGTTTTTGCGTTTAGGATTGCGTCGTTTTAGGTAATGTCGATCTTCTGTTAGACCCCAGTTGGAGTAGAAAGGCAGGCCATAACAGACGACTTTAATTTCACGCAATAATCCTTCAAACCCTACCAATGAGGTCATGGTATGTACTTCATCTGCAATATCTAGGCAGTCGGTAATGCTAATGTCATCTAGCATTAGATCACAGTATTTATCAATTATTTCATCTTTTACTGCGCCTTTACGGTTGCCACTGATAACATCAGGATGGGGTTTAAAGACAATATAAGCATCAGGGTTTTTTTCTCTAACAATGGTGATGAGTTGACTGTTACTTTTAATATCCACACAGCCTAAGCGAATGGAGGCATCATCTTCAACCTGTCCTGGAATAAGAATAACTTTTTGCCCCGCTGTTGATTTAATCAGCCGTAATGGTAGTGTTTTTCCTGAATTATATTTACTGATTTTTGCCGCTAGTAATAGGGTTTGTAATTGGCTCGCACGTTTTAGCAAGGGAGGATCAAAGCGATGATTTTGTAAAATATATTCTAAATCACTGCTTTGATTAGGATCAAAATAAATACCACGACTGTCTAGCACTAAAGAGCAAGGAGCGGTCAAGTCAGTACCGATACCAATAGAACGTATAAAGCCGTCTTCCATTGCTTTAATGGGGATATTAAATTGCTGTGAAAGTTTCTGAGCTTCCGTTTTATCTTTACTTGCCCAAAGAACGATTTGCGATGATGGTGTAAAGCCCTTTTTAATTGCTTGTTTTGCTGAAGAAACAAAATGAATACTATTATTCGGTGATTGTAAAAAAGCACGAATATATTTGAGTTTCCATAAAGTAAAACCAAAGCAAAAGATTTGACCTTGTGTGTTTTTGCGTTGTTGTTGCTGTAGTGTGAAATAGTCCAATACCGCTTCTATTTCACAGGGTTGTAAGGTATCAGGATGAATATAGTGGCTATAACGAATATAAGCGGCTGCGAATATTTGTGGCAGTGTTAGCTTGTTTTTACGTCGTTTCCAGACGGAAAGTGGGGGTCTTGCTCTGTCATCGGTTAATCCCCAGCCTGCATAAAAAGGCACACCAAAACAAGTGACGGGTTTATTTAAGAGTAATGCCTCAAATCCCATTTGTGAGGTGGCAACATAGACGTGTTTAACCTTTTTAATTAAAGCCAGAGGGTTGATGTTATCGCTAATAATATGAATACGTGGATTGCTTTGTTTTAAGGGTAAGCAACCTTTCTTTTTGCCTGCAATCACATCTGGGTGTGTTTTTATAATAATGGTGGCGGTAGGATGTTCATCCAATGCAGCTTGTAACATTTCATCAAAGCTATTGTCATCAATATAGCCATATTTTAAGGACATATCCCCCGCTGTTTGATCCACAACTAACACCTTTTCGCCTTTAGGTAATGCATTCCTAGCTAGGGTAGGGGCAGTATTATTATATTTTGATAAGTTGTACCTTGTAATTTGTTGAATACAAGTATTGGCACGTTCTATTAAGGCATTATCAAAAAAAAGTTTAGGATTAGCTGAGAGTAAAATCTCAAGATCAGATGCTTCAGTGGCATCATAATAAATACCTGTACGATCAATAATCATTGAGCAACAGGTATCCCCAAGCACACCTTGACCGCAAGAATGCAAAAAGCCATCTTCTAAAATAAAATAAGGCAGTTTATATTTGCTCGCAAACTGAATCGCTTTATGGGTGTTTGCCTTTCTTCCCCAGCCAACAATAGCGCTTAGTTCTTGAGGTTGAGTAGGATTATGATAAATTTCTTCCGCATTCAGAAAGGTCGATAATGTAGGTATTTTTTTTATACCTGAAGAAAAAACGCCTATTTTTTGTTTATTGTTATTCAACGTAGCCCCTAATTTAGTATCTAAAAGTTTAATTGTTTAGCAATATAACGAGATAATCCATTATTTGCATCACGAAAGAACCGTTCTGGATCTTTTTTAAGCTTAACACGTTGATTTACCGATAGCACAGGTCGAGCGATAAATGAAAAAAGTATAATAATAAAGCGTTGCTTTCTTGTAAAAGAGGAGAGTAGATTAATGTTGACAGTGTTGCTTTTGCTAATCGTTTCTGCTCCTCCAAAGCTTAAAAATAAAGGTTCATCTAAATGAAGCATTGGTATTTTAGCACCTATTAGGATTGGTTTTTTAGAAAGCCCGCGCAGGGACTCAAATAAAATATCATTGACCAAGCTTAATTTAGCATTATCCTCTTTGCGGATAATTTGCGTATAAGAGGACTTCCCGAAGGAATAAACACGTTCAAGCAGATGATAAGTAAAGCGTTCTACTTTAGTTTTATCAACGTATAAATCACTATTTAACAAGGTGAGAACATCGGCTGTATTATTGGCGGAATAATTCATTCCCTTATGACCATAAAAGGCATTGCCTAGATAAATGGTGGGAGTATTAAATAATGCTGCCAGTAAACCAACCCCTGAATTTAATACCAGTACATAATGGGCAAGTGCTAATAAATCATGAATATGGATATCATTGACAAAGGTCACACCCCTTACATCGGGCGATTTAGATTCTAATGGATGCTTTTTACCAAGCACTATCCATCGATTCGGATCAAGTTGTTGCGTTACCTCACTAACGAGCTGATTAAACCCCTGTGCTGATTGCATATTAGCTGCAAAATATTTGCACACAGAATCAGAAGGACGTTGAAAAGGAATCAATAAGACCTTTTTCCCCTCAAGATTAAATTGTTGCTTCAATACTTGTAATGTTTTGCGCTTGCTATTTTTTTCTAATGTTTGCTCACTTGCACATAAATTGTGAATATAATCTCGTGTTTGAGCTTGTTGCTTTTTATTCAGTGGCTTATCCCAATATTTTAGGTGATAACTCTTACTATCGGCATTAAAACCATTCGGATCAAAAAACCAACTATCAGGCAACGCACCACGATCAAAAACCCAGTAATTTATCTTTTCTTTTTTAATCGCCTGATACAATTTTAAACGGTGCGGATTACCATAAGGATTTTTAAATCCAAGATGCGTAATCTTTTGATCTTTAATTTGTTTAATTAAAGCAGAGGCATTAGAAAACTGTGTTTCATCAATAAATAATACCTCACCCATTGCAGGCAATGCATAGCGCAAAGCATCCGCAAAAGAAGAGGCTTGTTTGGCAAGAATAAGGGTTTTATTAGGATTAGAAAAATCCCGCAATGGTCGCGGTTGTAATCGATTGGCATCAAATTTTATCATTACCCGCTTTAATAAGGGGAAATTATGTCGAGATTGATGATAATGAGGAATGCGTCGCGGAGGGTGGTATAGATGCAACATAAAAATACCCTTTATAAAGACATCCATTCCATGCAACGCAAAATAAGTCCGAAACCCTCTATAATGATAAAAAGGGGAATTATTTAGATTTTGATAATAATCCGATGTACGTGGTGCTTTAGGATTGTAATAACTCAATCGATGTAAAATATCGTAATCTTCAGCTCCATGCCCTGAAAAATCACGATGATGACCACCTAAACTTAAATAATGGTAGCGATTGACCACAATCGCAGAGCTACCATAAACCAAAGAGTGACAATAGGTTTTGCTCTGGGTAATCAGAAGATTTTGTAGCTGATTATCCATTTGATTTTCATTTTTGTCTTTGGAAATCTGTGAATAATACGCCGCATTTCCAGCTTCATTTAAAAAAGCAACAGGGACACAGAAAAAATCATGACTTCGACTGAATGCAATTTTCCGATTAATAATCTCTGTGTGTACTCTGTGATACATCGTCTCAGAACAAATAAAA
>JALVEA010000065.1 GCA_027008665.1 Thiotrichaceae bacterium
CAATAGATGAGCAGTGGAATCATCAGTATTCTCCTCATGGATAAAAGTAACGCCAGCTTCGATATTTCCCTGATTAAATTTAACCGCAGCCCGTCCCCCAGCACTTAAAGTCTTTTTATTACCCGCGTCGGTTTCATAATCGGCAATAATAAAATTATGATTGAGATGTTTATCGCGTCCAAAAATAGGGAATTTAAAAAATAAAGTACGGCTATCATAATCAATATTATAATCTTTATGACGTACAAGCGGACGTGTTGCAACCACCTTATTAAAATCTAAGGGGTCACGGGTTTCAATGCGGATACTCTCACTGTTTTGCACAATTGGCTGGCTTAGATAATACAAGCCTGAGGTTCCATCTCCTGCTATTTCATCACGCTGATGACGTTTTTCAGTATGGCTGGCAAAGAAATGATAGCTGTATTGATCACCACGGTATTCACTATGAAGCCCTGTTAATGTGCGCTCATAGCGTGATAATTCTGTGGTCGTTAATCCTGTATTATTATCGCCAAATAAAGCATAAAATTGGTTTTTTTCTAATTTAAGGAATAGCTTTTTAGAACTTGCCGTTTCATCTTGTTGACTCGATTGATCTGCATAAACGGTATACCACCCATTAGGGTCAATATTACCTTCTAGTTCAGCTCTTTTTTCATTATTTAAATTGCCTTGTTTTTTCGCGCTATCATAAGCTAAGGTTAGTAAATAATTACCTTTGATTCTACCCTTAGCAAATAATGCAATACGCCCCTGTTGCTGATTTTCCCTAATTCCTTTATCTGCTAGAGAGAGCATATTGCCTTTTAATTTTTTATAGGCTAATGAACCTTCAACTAATCCGACTAAAATCCAATCGCGTAGCTTAGGTTTTAACCAAGCATTGATGGTTTGTGTTTTGTCGCTAAGGAGTATATCAATACTTACTTTTCCAGAGCGAGAGGTAGGGGCAAGCTTAATCTGTGCGATTCCATCTTGTTTAATATAATATTTATATTTGCCTTTAATAGCCGATTCGCCACTTAACGGCTGATTATTTTCTGGCTTGATTTGAGAATCATTAAGACTGAAATAACCGTGTGTATTAGCTCGCATTGGAAAACCATCTTCATCTTTTACTCTAAAAGTGATAATTGAGGCGGTCTTACCATCGGCGATTAATAAAGAATCATTTGGTAAATATTCAACTGTTGTCGGCTTACCTGAAAAATGGATAGTATGCGTTTTTCGATCCACTTCTTTGCCTTTTTTATCCAGCAATATAACGGTTAATAGATTATCTTTTTGTTGTGTATTGATATCGACACCGCGCCAACGACGTATTGTCACTGTCCCTGCTGTATTGGTCACACTGCCATCATAATTTAAACGGCTCACAGGTTTATTATTGAGATAAACCTTTATCTTTTGCTGTGGTGGATATTTGATTGCAATCTTGGTCGATGCCACCATAGGAACATAATTATGCGGTGGCCAAAGAATCTCAAAACCTGGCTTGCTATGATTTGCGAACTGTTTCGTAAATTTGGCTAATGGATCTATTTTTTTGTGAATATCTATGCTTGTTATTTTGTTTTTAGAATTTGTTATTGAGGAGCTTTTTTCTAAATAAAAATTAGCACGCCAAAATGTTTGGCTATTAATAAATTTAGAAGTAGCACTGTTTGCATTATCATTATTTTTATCACAATCAATGGGGTGATAACCTGCGGGTAGACTCTTAGTATCTAGTTGAACCACATGCGCTTTTTGACTTAAACCTTCCAGATGCCAAAAACCATTTTTATCGCTTAATGCACTACGCCCTGATTCTGTATAAAGTCGTATATTTTCAAGCACTTCGCTGGGTGTATTTTGTTGGCATCCAAGCATAATCCGCCCCGTAATCAGGCTGGTCTCACGCATTAGTACATCTTTTATTTTTACTTTTGCCGTGGCAATATTAGATGAATCATGAGCAGAAAATGCCTGTGCTTGATTAATTGCATAGCCGATTGCTGTATTAACACCCACTTTAACTTGATAGCGAATCAACCAATCCTTGTCGATATTTTTAGGCACCTCGCCAATAGAAAAAAGCAGTTTGCGTCCTTTAATCGTTATTTTATCACTTGCGAGGGTTTTACCATTGAGTGTGGCGGAACCTTGTTGATAATAAAACCCTAGAGGCAATATATCCTTTATTTTTACTTGAGTTAAATCATAGCTAGTATTGTGCAAAGTGATTTTGTAGCTAATCAAATCACCTATCGTCACTTCCTTTTTATCTGCAATTTTAGTCAGATTAATACGACTTAAAGGGTCAATCAGTGCTGCTGTTGCATTAATATCGGTGCTATCTGATTGATCATTATAAGTAACCGTTAATTTTGCACCACGAGCAACACTAAAGCGCCCATCATAATTGGCTTTATGACCTAGATGTGTCTCTACTGCTGCTATAAAGATACCCGTATTTAAGCCCGTTTCTGTTAATAAAATGGTTTCTTTATCACCTGTTTCGGGAATAATAATACTAACAAAAACCGTTTCTCTTTTATTGGAATCTTTGTTCTGATCATAATCTATCACATGAATAATAATAGGATCATTCGCTACGAATTGTGCTGAAGGTTCTGTTTTAATTGGTTGATTAAAATTTATTTTTTCACCCGTGGCCAAGGTAAGACTCTCTATTGGCTTCCATAATTTACCCTCCTCAGTCCCTGCATTATAGGCAGCAGGATAAATCGTAGTGGGTTCACCATTTTCAGAAATACGACGAAAGCTGATTAGCGATGGTGTATGTGAATCAGTCTTAATAACAACGCTAGCTTGAAGGCTCTCATTTGAACCATCAATAGAGTAATGAGCGGTTGCGGTGTTATTAATAACAGTATCGACCAAGGTAGCGGCATGACTGCTCTGTAATATAGTTAAAATAACTGCCAATATAAAAATAACAAACAAGCGTCCATAACAACTGAATCTAGTTCGTTGTTTAAAAGTCTGTAGCAAAGCCACAGACAAGATAGTGGAGATTATAGATTGCATTATTATTATTTTTATTTGCCATAATCACACAATTTAGCCAATACTGAGGGATTAGCTTGAATTGCTGTTTTAATTAACCGTGGTGGTAATGGTCAATATAGCTGTTTCTCCAGCTGCCAGATCAAAGGGGGCTGATGCTACGTTTTGACCTGAAGGAGTAATTTCAATATTCGCTCCCCCTGCAATGCTAATAGTAGGTTTTCCAACAATACTCAGTTCATTAGGTACTGCATCATTAATAACAATTCCCTCTGCCGTTGATGCGCCCGCTGCATTGCTAACAGTAATCGTATAAACAATGGTTGCACCTGGTATACGTTTTGGATCGGAAGTATCATCCGTGCCATTAATACTCATTTTGCTAACAGCAGAGGTTTTCGTTACAGTCAGATCGGCGGTATTAATAGTATAAGTATTGATCGCTGAATGTTGGGCATTTCTATCGGCCCCATCGGTACTTGTCCCTGTGTTGTCTGCAAAAACTGTTTCAACGCCTCCTGCGGTATCCGCCCCTGCTGTTTCAGTTACACCTTCAACAGTGGCTTTAAGATCTACAATTGATGTTGTGCCATTTTTAACGGTTACACCATTACTAATTGGAATATCACATGCAACCGTAACAACAGCAGATGCATCCGCCGCTAACGTTATATTCGCAGGTGTCGCGCAAGTGGTGTCAAAATCATCACCCGAGGAAACTTGTGTTGGTGAAAAGCTAAAAGTTTCTTCACTATTGCCTTCATTTAATACTGTAAAGGTTATTCCTTGAGCTGAAGTCGCAGGCACAACATTCACTCCTGCACCCGCAGTGACCGATAAATCTATTTTCTTATCCACCTTAAAGCTTGTTGCTGTACCCTTACCTGAGCCTGGAGTACTGTTTCCATCTTCTGAACTTTCAATTGCCGTTTGCGCTGTTCCGCCAACATTATAAGAAAGTATTGCTGTATTATTAATATCAGTCCCCGAAGCCGTTCCTGTTGCCCAGTTGCTAGTCATAAAAACAACAGCGGCAAAGCTAATAGAAAGGGGGATTAATGTGCTTATTTTAATTTGTTTCATAATGATTCACTTTAGTGGTGTTTTATAATAAACGCGCTTGGAAACTCACACTCTGTTGCTCAGAAGGAGCTAAACTTCGCTTATAAATCCAACGAATATGAGTGTAATCTTTTGCTGTGGCAGGGATTGCATTGCCTTCTTTATCGAAGACAAGCAGTGTTTCTGGTTTTCCCCAGTCTTTGCCACCATTAACGGAAAAAGTAATATCACTATTTTTACCGAACGCAGAACCTGTTTGATACAAGGTATGACTAGGAATTGGGTTCACTAGCTTTATATTATCGGCAGCTTTATCACTAATATTGGTGAAAGTATTTTTATAAAAAAGTAGCGTATTCGGTAATACCTTGGTTGCTGGTATTAGTTTTTGAACCGTTACACCCTTTTCAACCACCGTTGATAATACCTCCACGCTGGATTGAACTTTAATATGCCCTTGTTTTTCAGTGGCATCGAGTGTTGTCAATCCCACTAGCAATGCCCCCAAAATAATAGCTACTTTGATTTTATTATTTGTTTTCATATTCGCCCTTTATATTGATTAATCGATAATATAACTCAGCAAAAATTCATAATGATCTGATGCGCGCATTTGCCCTATTACTAATGTTGCAGTATCCACATTTGAGATATTAAAATCCCCTTGATCACTATCATTTGCATCACTGAGTGCTTTATTATTCAGTTTCATCGAGCCTGCTTTATAATGCATATGCTCAGGTGTC
>JALVEA010000066.1 GCA_027008665.1 Thiotrichaceae bacterium
ATCCGCAACTCGAAAGGCATTGGCGTAAATTGTCCAAGTAAACGGTGCGCTGCCGGCATTGGGCATAAAGCTTCCGTCTGTAATGTAAAGGTTTTCTACATCATGGGCTTGACAGTTTTTATTTAAGACCGATGTTTTTGGGTTATCTCCAAAGCGACAGGTGCCTGCGACTAGATTAACAGGTGGTGAGCCTGAGGCGAAGGAGATGACATTGGATGCGCCCATTTTTTTTAATACTTCTCCCGCTTTTGCAGCCAGATAATAGCCTACTTGTAAATTGCGTCCGTGAAAGCCAAAACGCGCTCTGGCAACGGGCATACCGTATTTATCTTTTACGTTGGGGTCTAGTTTAACGAAGCTGTTTTTATTGGGTAGCCAGTCGCAAAAGGCTTCGATTTTAATATAACGACCTTCACGGAAGTAGCTTTCTAAATCCCGTTTTAAAGGTTTTCCCCAGCGCAGACCATCACGTCCACTAAGGCGACCACTGGCGCGTGCAACGGGGTTGGGATGCAGATGCACAAAATCAATTACACCGCCTTTGGCACGTTCTCCAAATTCTGGATCATCAATAATATAAAAATCATGGATGGTACGATTGAGAAAAGGACCGTTTTGGCGCAGTGCTTCAGCTTGTTTATCTGAAAACTTGGCATAGTTGATTCGTCCTGAACCTGAGCCACCACCTGCAAACATTAGGTTTTGTCCGACTAATCCACTGCTATTGGCAAGACCGTTTTTGTGTTTTTTACCTGTCGAATTAAGTAAAAGCCGCGCAGTTTCAATCGATTGACAGGCAACCACATAGATTTTTGCATCAATATGTTTTTTTTCACCTTTGGCATTAAAATATTCAACCGCAGTAATTTGCCCTTTTTCATTATTTAAAATGCGTGTGACATGGCTTTGAGGATAGATTTCACATTTTCCTGTGGCGACGGCTTTATCCAATAAGGCGGCACGAGAACTGCCTTTTGCCCCTGTGGCACAACCTAAACCACCGCAATAACCATTATAACTGCAACTGCTTCTGCCTAAAGCGGGTTTAGAAAGGATGGCACGCGGTAGAGGAATAGAGGTAATGCCCATTTCATCACAGGCTTTATCGATCATTTTTGATAAGGGATGCGAAGACAGAGGGGGATAAGGATAATCTTTGCTACTGCGGGGTTCTTGAAACTTATGTTTGACTACTTTGCCTGAAATACCGATGACTTTTTCTACTTTGTCATAATAAGGTTCTAAATCGTCGTAGCTAATCGGCCAATCTGCCATATTTGCACCTTCAATAGCCCCAAAGGTGGATTTTAATTTAAAATCAATTGGCTTTAGACGGTGAAAAAATCCACTCATAAAATTGCTAGAGCCACCCACAAGATTGCCATTCCAAAGATTCCAAGAAGATTCAGAGGTTTTTTGTACGCGCCAACCATCCCCTCTTTCAGTTTCTACCACATGCTGTTCTTCTTTTAAATTCGGTGTGAAAACTTCATGAATACAACATGCCATTTCATCTTTGTAAAAATCGTTTTCTTTAAACCACTTGCCTTTTTCCAGCACCACAACAGAATAACCTGCTTTTGAAAGCTCATAGGCAATAGGCCCACCCCCTGCGCCACTGCCAATCACACACACATCAAAGTCTTTGTTCATAATTCAAAATACCGTTTGCCAATCACAGGACGAGGAAAGCCCGGTTGGTGTTGTAGCCATTTCCAGCCAATGCTTTTAGGATTACCGCCATAAATAGGATCTGTTAATAAGGCTTCTAAAATATAACGAAGCGTTTCTTTTAGCCATGCCCTGCCCTCGCCATTCTGTTCTAAAGTACGCAAGGTCGATTCACGCTTTTCTTGATTGAGTTTGATAAAAGAGAGCTGATGAGTTTTATGAGCAAGCTTTTCCAACATTAATAAACCATCACGCATAAAATCACGATGCGACTGCTCAGTGTCAGGCATTGCTAACGCATTATGCAACCATGCTGTTGCGTAAATATCCTTCGCTCCTGGTGCTGTGCTCTCTGATGGAAATAGATGATCTAAAACAGCATCCATTACCTGCCATTGATCACTTGTCAATCCTATTAATTTATTCGGTTCAATCACAACATTAGGCAGTTGTTTAGCACCTAACGGTAAGCCTGCACCAAGTGCAAAACCTGCGGTTAATAGCAGGAATTTTCGACGTTTCATTTTAATTATTCCTTTGCGTCTTTCATTATTGATTTTTTAGAGTCGCCCTATTTGCACCATTGTATTAGCTATCTTGAAGCACACCTTGCAATGTCCATAACATCCACTGCGGTGCTTGATATCCTGTTTTCTTGAAGATTTCTTTACCTTCTGCATTTAAAACGATAATAGCAGGACGACCATAGTCACGGTATTTTTCAGCTAATTCGGTATCTATTTCATCATCCACTCGTACTGGAATATAATTTTTAGCAATAATGGCAAGCACTTGTGGGTCTTTCCATGTTGTTTGATCCATTTTTTTGCAAAAACTACACCACTGCGCGGCAAAATCAACCAATACTAAACGCTTTTTTTCTTTTGCTTCTGCAAAGACAGAAGGTGTCCAACGCTTCCATTCTAGTGCTGTGGAATGTGTCACCTTTTTACTAACCGCTTTCTCTTCGCTTGCTTCTTGATTACATCCCATAAGAAAAATTGATAAGAGTGATGTGAAAAATATCAAAATCAAGGGAAGGCGTATTGTAGACATATTATTTATTCCTGCTGTAAACGTTAGAATCACAAACGAGTAGAAAATAGTTTTAGACGCATTATTTACTCTACTTCAAAACCTAAAGATTGTTTGCAAAATTTGTGGAGAATACAAAAAAATAAGAATATTTAACATCCAAATTAACAACCTTTGCGTAATTACGCTTGCATGGGACAGTTTTAGTCACTGCATAACGCTTGTTTTTATAGTCACTCACTGATGAATTAATAATATTTCGCATAATTGAGGACGCAGGCATTTTTAATCTTATGGAGTTTAACAATGAATAAAATCAAAAATATTACCTTAACAACTGCAATGGCAGTCGGTTTAATCACAGTAAGTTCATCGGCTATGGCAGGCAAACCTGGAATGGAAAAATGCATGGGTATTGCTAAAGCGGGTATGAATGATTGTGGTACAAGTAAACACGCCTGTGCAGGTATGGCAAAAACTGATGCTGATGCAGAAGAGTGGGTTTATGTACCCGTTGGAGTTTGTGAAAAAATCGTTGGCGGAAAGGTGAAGCCTGAAAAGAAAAAAGCTAAGTAGTTCGGTAAAAAGTGAGAGTTTGATAATTTTATATTATTATCAGCCTCTCCGAGGCTGTCTATTTTATAGTCAGCCAAAAAACTAACTGGATAATATTTTAATGAATAATAATATAAACACCTCTACATCAATCCTTCTCGCACTTACTTTATCAACACTCCTTTTAACAGCCTGTGGTGGCGATGATAAAAAAGCAGATGCAAAATCGGCAAATACTGCAACGACGGCAATGGATACTTCAATGGGTGCTAAAGCAGGCATGGAAAAATGCACAGGTATTGTAAAAGCAGGCCAAAATGACTGCGGAACAAGCAAACACGCTTGCGCAGGTCAAGCAAAAACAGATGCAGACGCGGATGAATGGGTTTATCTACCGAAAGGGACTTGTGAAAAAATTCCAGGTGGAAAAGTCAAAACGAGCAAATCATAAGAAGTATAGGTCTTCCTCAAAATCATTAGGCAATATTAAAAGGAGCATAATTATATGAAAAAATTTCTTTCGGGCTTTTTAATGGGCGACTGCGCTCCAATGGATTTTGCAATTAAGCCATTATTATTACTGGGCTTTCGTCTTTATGTGGCGCAAGTATTCTTTATGTCTGGATTGACTAAAATACAGTCTTGGTCATCTACTTTGTCTTTGTTTGAGTATGAATATAATGTACCGATAATACCCCCTGAAATAGCCGCTTATATGGCGACGGCAGGGGAATTGATCTTGCCTGTGATGTTAGTTCTGGGGTTCTTTAGTCGCCCTGCTGCGCTTGGTTTATTTGTATTAAATGTTGTTGCTGCTATTTCATATCCTGATATTAGTGCAGCTGGTATCAATGATCATATTACTTGGGGAACAATGTTAGCGGTTTTATTTGCTTTTGGCCCTGGTAGCTTATCAATTGATAAGCTATTAAGTAATCGCTGGAAAAATGGGTAAGTATACACACATCCACCTCAATACATTGATTTTGTTGGATGCGCTATCGCTTATCCATCCTACAAATCGATAAAACCTAAAGGGGAGTGAGTTTTATAAATAGAAACTCACTCCTTTTTTTGTGAATATTATTGCTAGATTAAACAGCAATAATAGGAATTACTCCATCCGCCGCTTTTTGATAGCTTTCAATTTCATTAAAATTCAAATAACGATAAATATCATCTGCCATGGGATTAAGATCAGCGATATATGCCATATATTCTTCAACGCTAGGTAGTTTACCTAAAATAGCGGCAATAGCGGCTAATTCAGCAGAGGCTAAATACACATCGGCACCATCACCTAAACGATTAGGGAAATTACGAGTTGAGGTAGAAACAGCGGTGCTATTAGGCGCAATACGTGCCTGATTGCCCATACACAGTGAACAGCCGGGCATTTCAGTCCGTGCGCCTGCGGTTCCAAAGATGCTGTAATAACCTTCTAAGGTTAGTTGTTTTTCATCCATTTTAGTCGGTGGTGCAATCCAAAGACGGGTTGGAACTGCACCTTTGGTTTTTTCTAATAATTTCCCTGCGGCGCGAAAATGTCCAATATT
>JALVEA010000067.1 GCA_027008665.1 Thiotrichaceae bacterium
CCCTATTTTGATGCGCTTAAATCCAATAAAACTGCATTGATCGGCAATAAACCAAGACGTATCACACAACAGGAACTATTGCATAATGAGAGCTTATTGCGTCAAATTTTTGGCTTATTAGTTAGCGCACATTATCAAACCCGTCCTTCTGACTTAGTACGTTTACTCGATGATCCACACTATCAAATTTTTATTTTACAGCATCAAAATCATCTTATTGCAACCGCAGTAATGGTACAAGAAGGTGGTTTAAGTCAGGAATTAGCAATAAAAATCTACAATGGCAAACGTCGCCCTCAAGGGCATTTAGTCCCACAATTATTAGCCACCCATGTCGGCATTAAAGAGGCACCTTGTTATTATGCCAATCGCATTATGCGTATTGCAGTAGAGCCAGCATTACAAGGTAAAGGCATTGGAAGTTATTTATTAGATTATCTTATTGATTATTCAAAACAAAAAAATAAGGCAGATTATATCGCAAGTAGCTTTGGCGCAACAGCTGAGCTAATTCGCTTTTGGAGCAAGGCAAATTTTAAAACGGTGCAAATTGGTATGAAGCGCGATGCCAGCAGTGGCACACATTCTATTATTATGTTGCAAGCTTTAAATACCAAGGCACAATCAATGGCAATCTACGCGCAAAAACATTTTCAACAATCCCTGCCTTTATTACTCGCTGACCCTTTACGTGATTTAGAAGCTCCTTTAGTGACTGCCTTATTTCAGCCCTTATCCCCGTCAATAAAACACATTCAACAAGTATTAGATGAAAATGAGCGCTATGCTCTGAGGGGGTTTTGTGATCAACAACGTGGCTATGAAAATAGTATTATAAGTATCCATAAATTGACTTTATCCTATTTATCCCAACCAATTAAAACGCCTGACTTGACATCGACAGAGTTACAGATTCTTATAGCGAAGGTATTGCAAAAACATCAATGGCAATCCTTAGCAAAATTAACCCATATAACGGGCAAAAAACAAGCTGTTCAATTATTAAGACAGACAGTCAAAAAACTCACTTATAGTTTTTCAGATCAATAATTTCCTGATAACAAGGAGTGAAAGCGTCAGCTTTTTAGTCATCAAGATGAAATTTGATAAATGCAGCTCTATTACTCCAAGGAGATTTCAACCAAGATATGATAAAAGATATTCGATTACCAATATTAAAAATCGGTGCCATTATTCTTATCGGGCTAGGCATATTTTTATTTCTTGTGTCATTATTTGAACCCGTCTTTATAACAGAAACACATAGTATAAAAGGCTACTGGATTTTAGCCATGGGTTGGATGGGATTCGCCATTTTTCAATTCGGCTGGTATGCTAATCTATTGTCCTTATTGGTGATTTTATTAATGTTCAAACACCCCTTCAGAGCCTTTTTTATCGCCTTATTTTCTTTATTAGTAGCCACTGATAGCCTTTTATTTGATCAAATACCATTTGGCAATGGTAAAGAAAACATTGCCATTATTGCTAATGATATTGGCTTGTATTTATGGATAGGGGCACATTGTGCAATACTTTATGCCGCCATTTTATTATTGATTAGAAAGAAAATGATTGACTACGAAATGGCCGCACAACGATCCAAAAGACAACCCATTAAACGCATTGAAATTATTGCATACAAAGAAGATGCCTAAATATGCCTGCTCCCAAATGGGAATTTAGGAATAAGCAAACGAGTAAAATCATAAAAAAAGCCAAGCAAATAATTGCTTGGCTTATAACTAAATACTAACTTAATCAGAATTCGCCTGTTGCGCCGCGCTCCATAATAGCTAACATAACAGTTTTAACTTTAGTCGCTTCTTCTAATAGCTTGGGAGGAAGCGTTTTTCCGCCTGAAATCATCATATCCATATCTAGTGCATATAGCCAAAACTTGCCTTGCTTGTCTTCAATCATTGAAATACGGCAGGGTAAGTAAGCAGAAAATGCATCACTGTGATCCACCATTGTCATCGCTGTAATAGGGTTACAATATTGGAAAATTTTCAAGAATCGTTGCTTCTTTCCTGTCATCTTTTCGACCTGAATAGAAAGCGGTAGTTTACCCACTGCTAAAATACCAAGCTCTACAGCCGCTGAGTCCATTGCTTCTTCAGCATCTGCTGGGCTAACACCCTCTGCTAACGGTTTTTTCCATACGGTTGCATCTGCCGAGTTGCCTGTTTCTTTGATTTTGGTCCACATATTCCAGTAAACTTTTTTAGCCCCAGCATCAAGCTCATTAAAAGCTGCAACCTCTTTATATGCAAAGCCTCCTGCAATTAATGCGACTAAACCAATAACTGCCAATAAATTCCATAAAATTTTCATATTCTGCTCCTAGCCCATTTTCAGAATATCTTTATCGTTTTAGAAACAAACGCCCCTTAAATACTGATTAAAGATATTGATTTTAATAGTGATTAAAAATATTTTTGATCAAATTATCACAAAAATTCGTCTTATAAATAGCCTTCATTAAGCTAAACTTTAGCCAGACAGAGTTTGTAACCCCATTGAAATGTCTAAAACCCGCCCAGCCTCAGTATTAGATAACTACTTATCAGTGTCAATAGCTTTCATTAAAGCAAAGCTTTTTACAAAAGGTCCTGCCATTTTAGGATTCTTCACCATTGCCCCATAATCGCCGACTTTGAATTTAAGCGCACCTGATGCATAGGCCTTCCCCATCCCCAGCATATCACTTCCCATAATGCCAATGCCTTTGTTAACCCACTTCAACCAGTCTTTCTTACTTGCTCGCATATCCCAATCAGGCGTTTCACCGTTATAGCTACCTGCACTAACACATTCACCATTTTTTACCACAAACACACCCACTGGCTCTTCATCATCTTTAAAACCACAGGTAATAACAGAGTCAAAACCAATCTCTGCTAATTTATCTTTGACTTCAGGTTCATTGTTCCAAGCATCTTTAAGTGCATTCATCCACTCTTCTGAAAATAATTCAGCCATTTTTCTTCTCCTTAGCGTTAAAAAAATATAGGAGTGCGCATCTTATTGGATAAAGCCCATTATTACTAGTGGATGTTGTCCTATAATAACCTTCAATATCTGATATTTATTGAAAACTCATCCATTGGCATCAACTAGCCCTCAGTGAAAAACAGGAGAGGTTTCTTGCCACTAATTTTACAATGCGTATTGATTGCTTTTTAAACAATCTTTTGTCTACGGATAAAACAAGACTTTTCTTGCTTCTATTTTAAATAATTATGTCAAAAAAACTCATTATTCTCGATCGTGACGGTGTTATCAACCATGACTCAGATGCCTATATAAAATCACCGCAGGAATGGATTCCCATTAAAGGAAGTTTAGAGGCAATTTCACGCTTAAATAAAGCAGGTTACTTGATTGCAATTGCCACGAATCAATCAGGTATTGGGCGGGGCTATTATGATCTAGTATCATTAAAGGCTATGCATCAGAAAATGCAGAACTTATTGACTCCATTAGGGGGAAGGATTGATCAGATTGCGTTTTGTCCTCACCTTCCTGATGCTAACTGCGAATGTCGCAAACCTAAAGCAGGGATGTTGACGCATATTATTAAAAAGTTGAACATCAAGCCTGAAAACACGGTCATGATTGGTGATACAATCAGTGATTTTCAAGCGGCAACAACAGCAAAAATAGCCTTTACACTGGTTAAAACAGGCAAAGGAGAGCGGACATTAAGACAAGCGAAACTCCCTAAACACCTGCCTGTCTATACTGATCTTGTAACTTATGTTAATCAACTTTTAAACTAAATCACAAATGACAAAATCTTGAACTCCTTTACAAGCATTATTAGCGAACATCAAAGCGTTATTCAAAATTTACACAAACAAAGCGCCCTTATTGAAGCGGCGGGTTTATTGATTATTGATACCTTTCAAAAAGGCAATAAAATTTTGCTTTGTGGCAATGGAGGGAGTGCCTCTGACTGTCAACATCTCGCCGCAGAATTTATGGTGCGTTATGTCAATCAACGTAAACCCCTGCCTGCGATTGCATTGACAACGGATACATCCATTTTAACTGCACATACTAATGATTTTGGATTTGAACAGGTTTTTTCACGCCAGATTGAGTCATTAGGTAATCAAGGGGATTGCTTAATTGCCATCTCTACCTCTGGCAATAGTGAAAATATTATCCAAGCGGTTAAAATGGCGCAAAATAAAAAGATCAATATCATTATACTAACAGGAAAAACAGGTGGAAAACTAGCGAATCTACAACACTATACAATCACCGTTGAGAGTCATATTACCGCACGCATACAAGAAGCCCATATACTAATCGGACATTGGTGGTGTCAACTTGCCGATGAATATTTCAGCTAATTACGTTTGAATGAGTCACTAAAAAATGAGCAATAAGAACAACAATGAAATAGCAGAATACGAAGAATATGAAGCATTAGATTATCAATTAGCGGATTTATTACAACAATTAAACCATAAAAAAAATCATCTATTACGCTGCATGACATTAGAAATAAGCAAGCAAACCCGTAAAGGGCTTATTGCATTGCCTTGTTCTGTTAAGCAAGAAAATGAGCTACTGACAAATAAAGTCGTGGGAAAAAACAAAGACTATAAACCACTGATACTAGACAAGGGTTATCTTTATTTTCGTCGTTATTGGTTATATCAACAGCGTTTAGCTGAGCAAATCAATTCACGCTTATCCTTTGAAAACACAAAAAAAGAAAAGTGGATTAAAGAACGTCTTGAGTATTATTTTTCACAAGACAATAGCAATGCCAAAGAACTTAATTGGCAA